>DATGEF010000786.1:0-23741 GCA_035310405.1 Chloroflexia bacterium
TGGCCCTGCTCCAGCAAGACTCGTATTACCGGGATTTCGGCGACCTCTCGCCGGACGCGCGGCTGGCGATCAACTGGGACCACCCGGACGCGCTCGAAGAAGAGCTCTTGATCACCCATGTGGCCGCCTTGCGGGCCGGGCAGCCGGTGGCGGTGCCGTGTTATGATTTCCGGAGTTATCGGCGCCAGGCGGCCACCGTGCTGATCGCCCCCCGGCCGGTGATTATCGTCGAGGGCATCCTGATTCTCGTGGAACGAGACTTGCGAGATCTCCTGGATATAAAAGTCTTTGTGGATATCGACGCCGATATCCGGTTCGTGCGCCGCCTGGAGCGCGACCTGACCGAGCGCGGCCGCTCGGTCGAGTCGGTGATCGCCCAGTACCTGCGCACCGTCCGGCCCATGCACCTGGAGTTCGTCGAGCCGAGTAAGCGCTACGCCGATATTATCGTGCCCCAGGGCGGGCACAACCGGGTGGCGATCGAGATGCTGGTGGCCCGCGTGCAGGCCAGCTTGCGTAGAGAGGATGCGTAGTATGCATGCATGGATTGGCTTTTTCTCCAGCTTCCTGGCCAGCGCGGTCGAGGTGGTCGAGGCGGTCACCCTGGTGCTCGCCGCGGGAGTCACCCGCGGCTGGCGGAGCACCTGGATCGGCGTGCTCGCCGCGACCCTGACCCTGGTGGCCCTCGTCGTGGTCTTCGGCCCGGGCTTGCAGACCTTGATCCCGCTCGACGCCCTGCGCGTGGTCATCGGCACGCTGCTGCTGATTTTTGGCCTGCAGTGGCTGCGCAAGGCGATCATGCGCTATACCGGCATGAAAGCCCTCCACGACGAAACGCTGATCTACCAGCGCGAAGTCAACGAGCTCCGCACCGCGCCGGGCACCGCCGGCACCATGGACTGGACCGCCTTCACGGTGGCCTATAAAGGCGTCTTGCTGGAGGGCCTGGAAGTCATCTTCATCGTCATCACCTTTGGCCTGACCGCCGGCGACATGACCCCCGCGCTGCTGGGCGCGGGGGCCGCCGCGGTCCTGGTGACCGCGATCGCCTTCGCCGTGCGCGGCCCCATGAGCCGGGTGCCCGAGAACACCCTGAAATTCGTCGTCGGCCTTATGCTGACCGCCTTCGGCACCTTCTGGGCCGGCGAGGGCGTCGGCCTGAACTGGCCCGGGGCCGACTGGGCGATCCTCGCGCTATTGGCCGTCTATGCCGTGGTCGGGGGGCTGCTGATCGTCCTGCTGCGCCCGCGCGTGGCCCCGGGCGGAAAGGTGGTCAGCCAGGCATGAAGTATATCGTCGGCTTCTTCGCCTTCTGGTATGATTTTATCGTCGGCGACGCCTGGGAGGTGGCTGCCGGGGTCATCCTCAGCCTGCTAGCTCTCTACCTGGGCATCCACTTTCTTACGGCGGGCGTGCGCGATTATGGTGCCATCCTGTTGCCCCTTGTGATCGTCGTCCTGCTGAGCTACAGCCTCTGGCGCGCACGGGGCGCCACGAAGTAGGCCGCGCCCGTGTGGCTCCGCGAGCTCCTGCGCGTCGACGATCTGCTGCGGCCGGCGCTGCTCGTGACGTGGGCGGTGCCCGCCGCGCGGGTGCGCCCCCAGATCCCGGCCCCCCTCGTGCTGGAGACGGTCCCCGACCCCGCCGGCGATCCGCTCGCTTTGCTGACGGTGGCCGCCGTGCTCAACGTCGGCGCCCACCCGCGGCTCCTGCCGCGGCTGCGCACGACCTGCGCCCAGGCTAATTACCGCACCTATGTCCGGGCGCCCGGGGCCCGCTCCACTCCCAGCGTCTACTTTTTCGCCAACTTCGTCGGCGGGCGGGCAGGCTGGGTCCTGCCCTGGCTGCTTTCGGCCCGGGTCGTCTACGCGCCCGCGCGGATGGCCGGCCGGGTGCCCGCCGCGCCGGGCGCGACCTGGCACGTCCGCCTGGCGATGCGCAGCCCCCTTGGCCCCACCCTGCTCGACGCCGCCGGCCCCTGCCGCCCGCCCACCGACCCCCTGTTCTGGGCCGATGCCCCGGCCGGTGCGCGCTTCCTCACCCAGCGCCTCACCGGCTACCTCGCCGACCGCCTGGGCGGGATCAGCGCCGTGCCGGTGGACCATGTCGAGATGGCGCCCTGGACGGGAGAAGTGCGCACCGCCGTCTGCGCCCCCTGGCAACACTGGGGCCTGCTGACTCCCGCCGAAGTCCAGCGCCCGCTCACCGTCTTTGCCCAACCTCAGGTCCTCTTCCGCGCCTACCTCCCCCATCGCCTCTGATCGTTTCGAGTAGGCAGTAGGCAGTAGGCAGTAGGCAGTGAGACGAGTAGGCAGTGGGCAGCAGGCAGTTGGCGGTCGGCAGGCGGCAGTTGGCAGTGCGTGCCTACCTCCCTATCGCCGCTGACCACTGCACCCACGCCGCGACATGGTATAATGCCCCAACACAGGGGGAACACCCTGCGCCGAGGAGCCGAGCCACGCCCATCATCCAATCCAAAATCCAAAATCCAAAATCCAAAATCCGTTGGTCCAAAATCCCGCGCGCCTTGCTCCTGGTGCTGCTCCTGGCCCTGGCCGTCCGCCTGGTGCCGCTGGCCGCGATCCTCGCCAATGGCGGCAGTCCGCTGATCGGCGACGAGGGCAACTATGTCGAGGCGGCCCTCTCCCTGGCCCACGGCGGCGGCATCCCCGACCGCTGGATCTGGATCCGCCCCCCCGGCTATATCGCCGTCGCCGCCGCCGTCTTCCGCCTGACCGCCGACAGCCTGGTCGCCCTCCAGCTCGTCCAGATCGTCCTCTCCCTGCTCACCATCGCCGCCACCTACGCGCTCGCCCGAGTAGGCAGTAGGCAGTATGCAGTAGGCAGGGACGACGCAGTCGTCAGTCGTCAGTCGTCAGTCGTCAGTAACGAGAGGGTGGATGAGGGATCGGGGGTCGGGAGTCCGGGGGCGGGGAACGATTCTCGGAGTGCCGATAACCCCGTCCCCAATCCAAAATCCAAAATCCAAAATCCAAAATCCGGCGGTCCAAAATCCAAAATCCAAAATCCAAAATCGTTCCGTCCCTGGCTGGCCGCCGCCATCCTGGCCGGCGCTCCCTCGCTCGTCTTCGCCACCGGCCTGTTCCTGACCGAGACTTTGTTTCTGCTCCTGATCACCGGCCTGCTCTGGGCACTGGTCGCCTATGCCCGCGCCACGACGCCGCGCGGCGCGCTCGGCACGGCCGCCGCCGCGGGCCTGCTGGCTGGGGCGGCGCTGCTGACCCGCGCCAGCCTGATCCCGGTGGTGCTCCTGGCGCTCGTCCTCCTCGCCCGGCCGCCCCAGCTGCCGCGCCGGCTGCGCGCCGGGGCCGTGGCCGTCTTCCTGGCCGGCCTGCTCGGGCTGCTGGCCCCCTGGACGGTGCGCAACGCCATCCACTATGGGCGCTTCTTGCCGCTGGACACCGCCGGCTACTATGCGATCTGGACCGGCAACACCGACCTGCCGCTGGGCCAGCTGCGCCAGGCGTTCACCGCCCTGCCCAACCTCGCCGACCGCGGCAATTATGCCCTGGGCCAGGCCACGCACTGGGCACTGGCCCACCCGGATCAGTTTGCCGGCCGGGCGCTGGCGCGTGTGGCCGCCGGCGTGCTGCCCGACAACTTCGGGGAAGCCGGCTACGTGCTGCGCGACAAGCTGCCCGGCCTGCCCTGTGCCACGCGGGATGGGTTCAGCTTCCTCGTCTGGTGGGGCTGGGTGCTCCTGGCCGGCGCGGCCCTCGTCGGCTGGCTGCGCGCGCCCCGCGACACCCTCTGGTGGCTGGCGGCCGGGGTCGTCGGCGTGTACCTGCTGACGATGGCCGTTACCCCGCCGGAATTCCGCTACCGCTACCAGCTCTTCAGCCTGCTGGCCGTCTATGCCGCCCGAGTGCCGTTCCCGCCGGGGGCGCGGCACGGCGGGGGCCGGCGGCCGGCGGTGGTAGCCTGGCTGCTCCCGGTCGGGGCCGGCGTGCTCTGGCTGGTCCTGGCGCTGCCGACCTTCTGGCCCGACTTTGTCCGCGCCTGGGACGCGAACCAGGCGATCGCCGCGGCTGGGGCCGCCCGCGCGGCTGGCGACCTGCCCGGCGCCCAGCGCGGCTATGCCCAGGCCGCGCGCCAGGAGAGCACCTGCGCGGCCGTCCGGCGCGACCTGGGCGCCGTGGCCCTCCAGCAACAGCAGCCGGCGGGCGCCCTCGCGGCCTGGAACGACGCGCTGGCCGTCGAGCCCGGCGACTGGCGCACCCGCGCCCTGCTCGCCGACCTCCTGCGCCGCCAGGGCCAGCCCAAGCGCAGCGCCGCGATCGCCCGGGAGGTGCCCCCCACGTTCAACGCCGCGCTGCTCGACTGGGCCTGGGATCACCTCGGCGCAACCGCACCGCTCACCCTGACCCTCGGCTGGGACGACGTCGGCTTCGTTCGCGGTTTCCAGATCGGCGAGGATGCCGCCGAGGGGCCGAGCTTCCGCTGGGCGGGCCCGGGCGCGCACTCCAGCATCCGCCTGCGCGGCGGGTGGCCGGCCGGCGCCCGGGTCACGCTGGTTATGCACAGCCTGGCCCAGACTCCCCCCGGGCCCGCCAGCCGCCCGGCGACCGTCACGGCCAACGGCCGGCCCCTGGCCCAGCTCAACGTGGCCCCGGGCTGGACCGCCTACCCGCTGGATCTGCCGCCCGACCTCGCCGCCGCGCCCGAGATCGTCCTCGCCTTCGACTCCCCGGCCCAGCAAGCCTCCGCGGCGGACCCCCGCGCCCTCAGCTTCGCCCTGCGCAGCGCGACGATTACCCCGCTACGCTAATACTCCCACAAGATTTCGCCCAGCCAGTTTGGTAGTCAGCCGACCAAGTGCCGGGTCAGCCGCCGGCTGGCCTGTCCAGCCACGCCTGTAGCTGGCGGGTGTGGCGGGGGTAATGGCCGTAGCCGTCTTCGTAGACCCAGGCGCGCACCGGGCGGCGGCGGGACCAGTCGAAGCGGCCCGGCTCGATCAAGTCGGCTTCGTCCAGGGCGGCGATCTGGTCCATGAACGCGCGGTGGGTCTGGTGAAAGTCGGCCAGCACCTGGGCCAGCGGACGGTCATGGCTCTGCGCCGCGATGCGGGCGTTGATCGTGTCGGTACTGCCGGTCGGCCAGTCGGGGCGCTCACCACGCAGCCCGGCCTGGATGCCGGTCAGGGTGTGCCCCTCCCAGAAGGTGATATGGGCCAGCAGGTCTTTGACCGACCATTCGCCGTCCAGCGTTGGCGCCTCCCTGCGCTCCGGTGGCACCTGGGCCAGCACGGCCAGGAATTCATTAAACCGGGTCTCCAGCGCGGCCAGGGTCCGCGCTTTGTCCATTTTGCGTCCCATCAAGCACACTCCTTTCACGGGTGACGGTTTGAACCACGAAAGCACGAAGCGACGAAAGGCACAACGTGTATTTCGTCGCTTCGTGCTTTCGTGGTTCTAACGCCAACACACGTTAGGAGTTACCCAGGTGGGGCACTATGCGGTATAGTAGGGAACATGAACGCATGATGCCCCAATTGGGAGAATGCCTAAGCCCTGCCCAGAGGATGCCCGGCCGCCGATTGTGATAATGGTTGCCGGGTGCTATAATGCGCTGAGCTGACCATCTGTGACTCACACCTGCCGATGACCGAAACCTCCCAACCGAATCCCTGGTTGGCCGCCGATGGGCTCTGGCCCCCGCCCACTGCGCCCGCCCCAGCCGGCGCGGCGGATCCGCCCCCCCGGCTGGAGGATCGGTTCGACGCGGCCTTTACCGCCGCGCTCGCCCTGCGCGAGAAGCAGATCCAGCAAAACTACCGCCCCATTATCGGGGTCCACAAATGGTTTGCCCGCCGCCCCGGTACCCTGTTTCGGAACCTGTTGCTGGCCGAGTTCAATGGCCCGGAAGCGGCCGAAAAAGCCTTCTTCCGCGGGCACCGGCTCCCGGGGGTCATTGCCGACCCCTTTATGGGCGGCGGCACCCCGCTGATCGAGGCCAACCGGCTCGGCTTTCACGTCGTAGGCACCGATATTAACCCCATGGCCTACTGGATCGTCCGCCAGGAGTTGGGCGAGCTCGACCCGGCGGCCTTCACCGCCACCGCGGCCCAGGTCGCGGCGGACGTCGACGCCCAGATCGGGCCGTTGTATGCCACCGACTGCCGGCAATGCGGCCTGCCGGCCACCGTAAAGTATTTTCTCTGGGTCAAAGTGCAGGCCTGCCCCGCCTGTGGGGTCCGCAACCCGCTGTTCCCGGGGTACCTGCTCGCCGAGGCGACGCGCCACCCGCAGCATGTGCTGGCCTGTTCCGACTGCCTCGGCCTCGTGGAGCTGGACGCCCAGCCCCACGCCGCGGCGCCGGCGGCCTGCCCGCACTGTGGCGGGCGGGTGCAGATCGAGGGGCCGGCCCGGCGCAATAAGATCGCCTGCCGGGGCTGCGCAGTCGTCTTCCAATATCCCCAGCCCGCGGCCGGCCCGCCGGCCCACCAGCTGTGGGCCATCGAATACCATTGCGCCCGCTGCAAGCCCCAGCACGCCGGCCGGTTCTTCAAATCGCCGGACGCCGCCGATCACCAGCGCCTGGCTGAGGCGGCCCGCCTGTTTGCCGAGGCGCCCGACCTGGCTATCCCCGCGCAGGCCATCCCCGCCGGCGACGAAACCGATCGCCTCCATCGCTGGGGCTATACCCACTACCGCGAGATGTTCCACCCGCGCCAGCTGCTCGGCCTGGGGCTGCTCCAGCGGCGCATCGACGCCGTGCCGGAAGCGAGCATCCGGCACGCCCTCCTAACGGTCTTCTCGGATATCCTGCGCTACCAGAACCTGCTCTGCCGTTATGACACCTATGCCCTGAAGTGCCAGGATATCTTCGCGGTGCATGGCTTCCCCGTGGGCCTGGTGCCATGCGAGAACAATCTGCTCGGCATCCCCGGAGTCGGCGCGGGCGGGTTCCGCCACTTTGTCGCGAAATATGGCCGGGCCAAGGCCTACTGCCGGCAGCCCTTTGAAACCCGCCAGCACGGGCCGCAAAAGCAAGTGATCCCGATCGCCGGCGAGACGATCGGGGCCACCCTGGTGGAACACTTCCCCGCCGGCGCCGCACGCCAGGCGCATTTGCGCTGCGCCCCGGCGACGGAGGCGGCGTTAGGTCCGGATAGCCTGGATGGCGTCTTCACCGACCCGCCCTATTTCGCCAATGTGCAGTACGCCGAATTGATCGATTTCTGCTATGTCTGGCTGCGGCAAAGCCTGGCGCGGGAGTTCCCGGAATTCCAACCCCCCACCACGCGGGCCGCCGGCGAGCTCACCGGCAACACGACCCTGGGTCGCGGCCTGGACCATTTCACCGCCGGCTTGTCCCGGGTCTTCTGCCACTTTGCCGCGGCGCTGAAGCCGGGCGCGCCCTTCGTGTTCACCTATCATCACAACGATATCGCCGCCTACGCCCCCCTGGTCGTCGCGCTCCTGGACGCCGGCCTCTGCTGCACCGCCGTCCTGCCGGCCCCAGCCGAGATGGAGGCCTCCCTGCACATCAACAACACCGCCTCGTCCATCCTCGACTCGGTGTTCGTCGCCCGTCGCGAATGGCCCGGCCCGGCGCCCCTGCCGGCCGTCGACCAATTCGCCGCCCTGCTGCTGCGCAACTGTCGCCAGGTCGCCGCCGGCGGCGTGCGGGTCAGCCTGGGCGATGCCCGCTGCCTGTTCAGCGGGCACATCGCCCGGCTGGGCATCCAGGTGCTACGCGCCACCTGGTACCCCGAGCGCCCGGTTGCCGAGCGGCTGCAACTGGCCCAGGAAACCCTGGCCACGCTGGCCGCGGAGTACAGCGCCGGTACCGCCGTCGAGACCATCGTCGCGCGATCGCGCTTTGCACTGGCGAGATCGCGCGAGGAAACCTGAGATGGCCCGCAGTCCTCTATGGGATGCCGTAGCCCAGGGCCATACCGCGGCCCTGACCGCCTTGCTGGCCGCCGGAGCCGATGTGAATACCCGGGATGCCGAGGGCCGGACCCTGCTGATGCACGCGGCCGCCGGCGGGCGCCGCTGGCGGCGGACCCCGACGGGTGGCCATGGGATCTGCCAGCCGTATGTCTATTTGGAAGTGGTCGAAATTTTGCTCGCCGCCGGTGGCGACGTGACCGCCCAGGATGCCCAGGGCAAAACGGCCCTCGGCTATGCGCGGGACGCCGGCCATCCTGCCGTCGTCGCCCGGCTCCAGGCCGCCGGCGCGCTGGCGTAACCTGGATTCGAGGCCTTCAGCGCCCCCCAGAACCGAGATCGAGACGGAAGTTTAGCCTTACCTGCACCTCCGCCCAGCCCCGCGGCACATAGGAAACGCGTGGCCAGGCGCTGGAGGAGATTGCGGTCTGAGCGCCGCGCGGCGCGAGCGCTGGGCGGCAGGCGCGCCTGCCGCCCAGCGCCTCAGGGCAGGCTCTGCGCGATGCGCTCCAGCGCCGGCCGCGGCAGCCGGCCCCCGACGATCCAGCCCAGCCCCGGCGCGCGGCCCACCCCCACGCGCGCCCAGAAGTCGCTCTCCCCGCTCATCCATTGAGGCGCGCGGCCCAGCCGGGCACTGACGGCGGCCGTGATGGCGGGGGTCGCGCCGGGGACGGCCCAGCGGCAGGCGTGCCAGCTCCAGAGCACCTCGCCCCCCGCGCCTTTCGCGCAATACAGCGCGCCAAGGCGCCACAGCGTGACCGCATCCGGTTGGTAGGCGGGACGGGCCGTCTCGTCGCCCAGCGGCGTATAGCAGGGCACCGCGTACACCGGGCGCGCGCCAGCGGGTGCCGGCTCGCGATCAAACAGGTCCAGGCGCAGGCCATCGACCTCGACGGTCACGAACGGGGCCGGATCGGGGCCGGGCGCCGGCAGGGCGGCCGCCCGGGCGTGCAACTCGGCGAGGGCCGGGACGTCCCAGGCCGCGCGCTCGGCGTCGGTGGTCGCCGGATCGTAGTCCCACAGGCGCATCCGGTCGCCGTCGCGAACACTGTTGGTGCCATATTTTTGCGGGTGGCCCTGGCGCATCAGCCAGCGATCATGGGCCGCGGCGGCCAGGTAGCGGGCGCCCGCGTGCCCGCGGTCTGCCGCCGTTCGGGCCAGCAGGTGCGCCTGGGCCCAGTGCTCCGATCGCTCGCCGTGCTGAAAGATCAGGGCCGCGTGATAGTAATCCGCCCCGCTACGCAGCTCGCCGGCGGCCACGAGGGGCTCGATGCGGGCGCGGCGCGCCTGGCTGGCGATGAACGCCTCCTCCCCCCCGAAGCGCCGTGCATCGGCCAGGTCTTCGGCATAGAGCGCCTGCAGGCTGGCGCCCAGCCGCCCCCGATCGCGCATATTCATGGCCTCTCCGCGCTCCTCTCGGTCCCGGAAACCGCTACCTGCCGCCCAGTATACCGGCTGCCCGGCGGAGCGACAAGTGGCGGCGCCGCGGCCAGGCGACATGAACACGACGGCGAACTCCATGAGTGGGGACCAACAGAAGCAACGGAATCGCCTGGTTCGGACGCCGCGCGACCACGACGTGGTCAGGGCACAAGCAAGGCGCTGCCGTCCCCGCCCCGGGTGGGGGCGAACACCGCCAGGACGGCGGGGGTGTGAATTGCAGCGGAAAATAATATTAGGTTGATGACTATAGCTTCTTAGAGTCCCAGCACCAGCGCCCCGATTAGCGGCCCGCTCCACCGCAGCCAGGCCGGCGGGCCGGCTGGGGCGGGCGCCGGTGGGGCGGGCGCCCTGTTTTCCGGGGCCGCCACCGGAGCGGCCGGGGATAGTTGCGCGTCAGGTCGGGTCGTTTGCATCTCCCGATTATAGCATATCCCGCCGCGCGACTTCGGCGGCGCCGCGCCGCCCACGCCGCCATTGACAGTGCCCGGCGGCCATGCTATAGTACCGCCAGGCCCCGCGCGTGCCCTCCCGAGATCGCCCCACCACGCCCCCGGCCCCTCGAACCACGATCCACCGGCCGGCGAGCATTCAGGAGGAACGGCCCCATGACCACCCGCACCCGGCTAGAAGGCTACCTGATCCTGGCGGACATCTCCGGCTACACCGCGTTTTTGACCGGCAGTGAGCTGGAGCACGCCCAGGAGATCATGGAGGACCTGATCACCCTGATCCTGGGGCACATGCAGCCGCCGCTCAAGCTGGTGAAGCTCGAAGGCGATGCCATCTTCTGCTACGCGCTGGGTACGGGCTTCCTGGACAACACGCGCCTGCTCGACGTGCTGGAGGCCTGCTACTTCGACTTCGCCGACCACCTCGTCGCCATGCACCGCGCCACCACCTGCCGCTGCGCCGCCTGCCGGGCCATCCCCACGCTCGACCTGAAGTTTTTCGCCCACTATGGGAGCTTCCTGATCCAGCGCCTGGCCGGCATGGAAGACCTGGCGGGCCCGGATGTCATCCTGGCCCACCGCCTGCTCAAGAACCAGATCAGCGAGGCGACCGGCCAGCATGGCTACCTGTTCCTGACCGACCCCTGCCTGGCGCAGCTCGGCGGCGCGCTGGCCCTGCCCCGCCACAGCGAAGTCTACGAGCACCTGGGCGAAGTCGGCGGCGGCATCCACGACCTCAAAGCCGCCTGGCAGGCTATGACGGACCGCCGCCGCGCATACATCGGCCCCGCTGAGGCCGATGTGACGGTGGAATATGACTTCGCCGTGGCGCCGCCGGTCCTCTGGGATTACATGGTCGACCCGGCCAAGAACGTCCAGTTCCAGTCTGACATCGTGGCCTGGGTCAACCAGCCGGGGGCCGACGGGCGCATGGGCCAGGGCACCAGCTTTCACTGCGCGCACGGCGCCTACGCCACCATCCAGCACTACCACGACTGGCGCCCCTTCCACTACTACACCCTGTCGGTGGAGCAGACGAACGATCCGCCCTCGCCGCACGGCCCCCCGCCCATGCTCCTGACCTGGGAATTCACCCCCAACGAGGATCACACGACCCGTTGCACCATCCGGGGGCGGTTGATCTCGCGCGACCCAGCCATCCTGGAGTACCTGCCGATGATGAAAGAGTTCTTTACGCAGGACTTCCTGAACTGCTTCCGCCGCCTGGAGCAGATCCTGCGCGACGAAGCGGCGAATTTCACGCCGCCAGCGGTGGAGCTTGCGCCGGCCGCCGAATAACCGGCTGGGCCTCGGCTAACTATCCGTGTCTTCGTGTCCTTCGTGTCCTTCGTGGATGAATCCGCTCACCGCAGCGCACAGCCGCTCAGGCTCAGGCTCAGCGGCCGGGGGTCCGTCCCCGCGCCGACGCTGGCGGGCGCGACCGGCGGATCGAGAGGCCGCAGGGTGACAAGGGTCATCCCGGCCGCCGGGGGCAACACGATGGTCAGGGGCGTGGCGACGGGGTTGACCCGCGCCACCTGTGGGGGCTGGCCGGTCACCTCGATCGCCACCTGGCGGGCGCCCGGAAAGCCGGCGAGCTGGAGCGTGAGCGTGGCCGCCGCGGCGTCCGGCCGCCAGACCCGGATGCGGCCCGTGGCCCCCATCCAGCGGCGCAGCCCGCCGTCCGGCCCGGACTCGCGGAGGTACCAGGTGGGGGTGTCGAGGTTAGCCCAGGGCGCGGCGGTCGCCGGGCGGGGCGGATAGTAGATCACCAGCCGCGCGTCCTCCTGGGCGGGCGGGCCGAGCCCCGCCCGGGCGGCGAGGGCCTCCGCCTGGGCCAGGGCCCGGGGGCCCAGCTTGTCTTTGTGCAGCACCAGCGCACCGGCGCCGAAATAAGCAAACAGGCCCGGGCCGCGGCCGTCGATCGGCGGCGCGCAGAGATCGGGCGTCGCGTCGAGCGTTTGCAACGTGGTAAACACCGGCACGCCCTCAAACAGGGGATAGGCGGGGATACGGGCCAGGTATCCGCCGATGAGCGGCTGCCCATGGGCCATTTGCGCTTCCAGATAGGCCGATTCGTAGCGCCCATACGGGATATCGAACACAGCCGTCCCCGGCGCGAGCCCGGGGAGTACCTGCTCGCCGGGCGGCACATCCCACGCCGCCAGCCGGTACGGGGCGGGCCAGAGCTCCAGCCCCAGCAGACCCACGGCCAGGAGCGCGAGTATCCCCTGGCCCCGGCGCCCGGCGGGCGCGCGGCCGGCCGCCGCGGGCGCCGGCTCCAGCAGCGCGGCCAGGCCGAACGCCGCCAGCACGGCGACCGCCAGCAGCACCATCACCACGAACCGCCCGGGGGCGCGGGTCAGATTCGCGATCGGCAGCTGGTACAGCAGCCAGCCGGGCAGCGGCACGGGCAGCGGCCGGCCGGCGACCTGTAGCCCGGGGCCCAGCGACAGCACGAGGAACGCGGCCGCCGCGGCCGCCCAGCCGCCCACCGGCCAGCCGCGGCGCCGTCCCACCTCCAACCCGATCCCCGCCAGGATGAGGCCCGTGTACGTCGGGAACATCACTTTCTCGATCAGCGTGCCCGGCAGGGCGTGCAGCACGCCGGCGGCCCAGGCGCCCCACCAGGGGTGAAACGGGCTGGGCACCAGGTAGGCCAGCAGGTCGGCCGAGTAGGTCGTCACGTCGGTCGCGAAGCCCGCGACCGAGGCCGCCGAGACCTGCCCGATCTGCTGCAGACCGCCGGCGATAATCGGGCTCATCCCTAGCAGAAAGAGGCCCCAGGCCAGGGCCGGGCCCACCAACTGCCCCCCCCGCCGCCGGGCGAGCAGCACGAGGCCGGCCAGGCCGGTGCCCAGGGCCAGGAACAGGATATATTGCCATTCGCAGAGCGCCGTCCCCCCCAGGCTGAGCGCCGCCAGGCCGCTCGCCCGCCAGGGCAGGCGCCGGCGCCTGTCCCGCGGCCCGCCCGGGGCGCCGGCGCCCGGATCGGCTTCGGCCGCCCGTAACAGAGCCCACACGGTCAGGGGAATGCCGGCCGCGGAGAGCAGGTTCAGGTGGCTCAACAGGTGATCGGCCATGTACGGGCTGAAGCCGAAGAGCAGCCCGGCCGCCAGCGCCGGCAGCGCGCCGCGCCACCCGGCTCCCGCCACCCCCGCCGCCCGCAGCCGGTCGCGCGCCAGCAGATAGGCGCCCCACGCGCTGGTCGCCAGCGCCAGGAAGACGCCCGCGTTATACGCGGCGACCGGCCCCCCCACGATCTGGACCGGCAAGGTCAGCAGCCCGTCCAGCGGCATCAACGTATGCAGATACAGATCGGCGCCGTAGGGGTGAAACAGCAGGCCGGTGTGGAAGGGATTCTGCCCACTGCGCAGGGCCAGGGCCACCCACCAGAGGGTCCACGCCTCCATCCAGCCGTCCTTGCCATCCCCGGGGATCGCCGTCGTCAGGTGGGCGGCCAGCGGCCAGGTGAAGAGCCCGGCGACGAGCACAAAGCCGAGCAGGACGGCGCCGGCGCGCCCGCGGGGGGTCAAGTGCATGCCGCCATTATAGCGCCCGCGGCAGGCGGCATCAATCCTGCTGTAGCCGGCGCGGCGCGCCCTGGCATGCGGGCTTGGCCGGTGTGCCGCGCGGAACTCCCCCTGGGCGGCGGGTGGGACGTGGAGGATTTCAGGAAGAATGCGAATGTCCCCGATCGGGATGTACCGGGCCTATCACCGATTTTATCAACGCGGCTGGATGAAGCTCGCGTTCTGGATGTACCGGCTGCACCGCCTGATCTATGCGTGTGAGATCCATCCCGCGGCCGAGCTGGGGCCGGGCTGCCAGATTCCGCACTCGGTCGGGATCGTCATCGGCCCCGAGGTGCGCATCGGCCGCCTCTGCTTTATCGGCCAGGGGGTGACGCTCGGCTACCGCTACCCGGGGCCGCGCGAGCCGGTGCGCGGCGACGGCAACCCCGTCGTCGGCGACCGCGTGGTCATCGGCGCCGGGGCCAAGGTCTTCGGCGCGATCACCATCGGCGATCATGTGCTGATCGGGGCCAACAGCGTCGTCACCCGCTCCGTGCCCGCCGATCATATCGCCGTTGGCGTTCCGGCCGTCATCCGCCCCCGCCGCCGCCCGAGCCCCGCCTGGGAGACGGCTGACGATAGCTCGCTTATGGTATAATAGGGTGGTCCACCTGACGGACCACGGGCGCCCGGGACCCACCGGGCGCGATCTGCCGACCGGGAGCAGGCACGGAAGGGGACCGGCGATGGATGCTACCAGCGAGCACGAAGACAAGTTCCGCATCGTGGCCGAGCACCGCATCCGCGAGGCCCTCGAGTCCGGGGCGCTGGACGTCAAAACCGGCCCCGATCAGATCCTGGACCTGGAGGACAACCCCTATGTCCCCGCGGACATGCGCATGTCCTACCACCTGCTCAAGAACAGCCACTATCGCCCCGATTGGATGGTCCTGGGGGATGAGATCGACGCGGATCTGGCCGCCTGGCGCCGCGCCGCCGACCAGCATTTCGCGTTCCTGCGCGACCGGTTGGATGCCCTGACCACCGAGCGGGGCGGCCTGCGTCGCATGCGCGAAGAGATCGCCGCGCTCAAGCAGCGCCACCAGCGGGCGACCGCTCACCATGCCCAGGGCCTGGCGGAGATTAATCGGAAAATCCATCGCTACAATGCCACGGTGCCGGCACCCGGCCTGATGCGGGGCACCCTGTTCGCCGACGACGAGATGCATCGCTTTGCCGATCGCTTGCCGGCGTACCTCACCTACTGAACCTACTGAATCGGAGCACCCACCGCTTATGGAATCATCTGCCCGTCCCGGGGTTGCCACGCAGGACAGCGCGATGCGCCCGACCACGGCGCTCAGCCCCGCCAGCGTGACCCGCCAGCTGCTGCCCAACGGCATCGTCGTCCTGGTCTATCCCAACCCGGCCATCCCGGCCATTACCGTCCGCCTGCGCACCCGTGGCGGCGGACTCTATGATCCGCCCGGCAAAGCCGGGGTCGCCGGGCTCACCGCTGCGGCCATGCGGCGCGGCACCCACGCGCATAGCTTTACCGAGCTGAACGAGATCACCGACGCGCGCGGCCTCTCGCTGAACGTCGACTCCGGCACCAGCACGCTGAGCGTGGCCGGGCGCGGTCTGCGGGAGGATACCGCTTTCCTGTTCGACACCATGGCCGAGGTGTTGCGCGCACCCGCGTTCCCCGCCGACGAGATCGAGCGCTTGCGCAGCCAATGGATCACCGGCCTGCTCCAGCAGGAAGACGATACGCAATCCAAGGCCGACGAGATTTTCCGCACCGCGATCTACGCGCCCACCCACCCTTATAGCCGTGATCCCGGCGGCACGCTGGAGTCGGTGCGCAGCATTACGCGCGCCGACCTGGAGGCCCACTACGCCCACTATGTGCGCCCGGAAGGCGCGATCCTGGTCGTCGTCGGCGATATCGCGCCCGCGGCCGCCCTGGACCACGCCAGCCGCGTCTTCGGCGATTGGCAGGTGGCCGGCCCGGTCCCGCCGTTCGCCATCCCCGACGCGCCCCTGCCGGACGGCATCCGCGCCGTCCATCACCCGCTCGCCGGCAAGACGCAGAATGACCTGGTGCTCGGCTTTCCGGCCATCCGCCGCAGCGATCCCGCCTACTACGCCTGCGAGATGATGAACCTGATCCTCGGCCGGCTCGGCCTCTACGGCCGGCTCGGCAAGAGCGTACGCGAGGACCAGGGGCTGGCCTATTATGCCTACAGTGGCTTCGAGGCGGGCCTGGGGCCCGGGCCCTGGGCGGTGCGCGCCGGCGTCAACCCGGCGAATGTGTCCCGCGCCGTGGCCAGCATCCTCGCCGAGATGCGCCGTATCCAGGATACGCCCATCAGCCCCCAGGAGCTCGCCGCCGGCCAGCGCTACCTCACCGGGACCCTGCCGCTGCGCCTGGAAACCAACAGCGGCCTGGCCGGCCAGATTCTGGAAATCGAGATCTTCGACCTCGGCTGGGATTACGTGCAGCGCTATTCCGCCCTCGTCAACAGCCTGACCATCGCGGATGTCCAGCACGCGGCCCGCATGTATCTGCATCCCGATCGCTACGTCCTGGCCACGGCCGGCCCGGATATCCCACCCGATGCCCCCGGATGACGCCGCCAGCGTCGACCTCGATGTGCTCGCCCTCGGGGAGTTGCTCGTCGAGCTGGTAGCGACGGGGCCCGGCGTAGTCGCCGCCTCCACGAACTTCACCCGCACCCCCGGCGGGGCGCCCGCGAATGTGGCGGCCGGCGTGGCCCGCCTCGGCCGCCGCGCCGCCCTGATCGGCTTGGTCGGGGACGATTCCTTTGGCCGCTACCTGGTCAATACGCTGCAGAGCTACGGGGTCGACACCCGCTATGTGGGCTTCCATACCCGGGGCCGCACCCCCGTCGCCTTTGTCGGCCGTAAAGCGCACCCGCCGAGCGGCCCGGGCGAGGCGGGACCAGCCCCGGGCGCCGCCGAGCCGCCCGATACCCAGGCCATCTACTACCGGGAGGGCGGCGCCGACCAACTGCTCAGCCCGGCCTGGGTCCCGGCGGAGGGGCTGCGCCGCGCCCGCATCCTGGTCGTCGGCGGCGTCGCCCTGGCCAGTGCCCTGCCGCGCGCCGCGCTGCACGCCGCCGTCGCGGGCGCCGTCGAGGTGGGCGCGCTCGTCGCCTTTGACGTGAACTGGCAGCCCGCGCTCTGGCACTATCCGGAGCGGGCGCGCGATCTCTATCACGCCGTGCTGCCGCAGGTCGATATCCTGCAGATCAGCACGGCCGAGCTGATTATGCTCACCGGCGGGGCGGCGTCATCCGAGGAGGGACGCCTGGATGGGCTGCTGCGCGCCTGGGTCGCCCGCCTGGTCGCCGGGCGGACCCGCCCGCTCTTGTTGGCCCTGACCCGCGGGGCCGCGGGCTGTACCTACGGGCTCTGGCGGCCGGGGGGCGGGTTCGAGGTCGCCCATCGCGCCGCCTGCGCCATCCCGGTCAAGGATCGCACCGGCGCGGGCGAGGCCTTCCTGGCCGGGCTGCTGGTGGCGCTGCTCGACCGCCTGGCGCCAGACCCGGACGCCGCGGGCCACCTGGACCTGGGCCGGCTGACCATCGCCGATATCGCGGCGATTTTTGCCTGGGCCAATGCCTCGGGCGCCCTGGCGACCACCCGGCGCGGCGCGATCACCGCGCTGCCTGGCCGCACGACGGTGCTCCGGCTGCTCAAGGGCGGGCGGGCGCCCTGAGCTAGTGGCGCGTCTCGCTCAGCAGGCTCACCGCCGCGACCACCGCCGCCACGCCGACCACGAGAAACAGCCCCAGCGCGACCCACCGGTCGCCACTATCCGAGGTGTAATATTGTTGGCCACTCACCGCGACATAGCCAGCGCCTATGTACAGCAGGCCGAGCAGGGCCAGGACGCCGCCAAAGATCCATCGTCCCATTTCTTGCTTTCTCGCTATCTCTCTGTAGGCGGGAATATTTGCCCGATCCGGCCGCGCTAAGGTCCAAAGCCCTTCCTGGGATTATAGCAGAAGAGTCGGGCTGTTGCCCAGGCCCAGCCCGCGAGGAGCCCCTATGAAGATCGTCGCCGAACACCAGCAGATCGCAACTAATGGCATCCGCTTGCATGTGGTGGCCGCCGGTCCCGCGGATGGCCCGCTGGTCATCCTGCTGCATGGCTTCCCCGCGTTCTGGTACTCCTGGTACCAGCAAATTCCCGTCCTGGCTGCCGCCGGTTACCGGGTCCTGGTGCCCGATCAGCGCGGCTATAACCTCAGCGACAAGCCGCGTGGCCTCGCCGCCTATCGCGGCAACACGCTGGCCGACGATATCGTCGGCCTGATCACGGCCGCGGGCCGCGATCAGGCCTGCATTGTCGGCCACGACTGGGGGGCGGGTGTCGCCTGGGGCCTGGCGCTGACCCACCCGGCGCGGGTGGCCCGCCTGGTGATCCTCAACGGGCCGCACCCCGCCGTGATGCAGCACCAGTTGCGCACCAATCCCGCCCAGCTGCGCAAAAGCTGGTATATCTTCGCCTTTCAGCTCCCCTGGCTGCCGGAATGGGCCATCCGCCGCGATCATTGGGCGCTGGGCGTGCGCGGCCTCCGCGATACCAGCCGCCCCGGCACCTTCAGCGATCAGGACCTGGCCCGCTATCGGCGCGCCTGGTCCCGGCCAGGCGCCATGACTGCCATGATCCACTGGTATCGCGCGGTCGTCCAGCGCCCGCCCGCGCTGCCCGCCGATCAGCACGTCGCGATGCCTACCCTGATTATCTGGGGCGCCCAGGACCCCTTCCTCGGCCGCGAGATCGCGACGGACAGTTTGGCCTGGTGCGCCGACGGGCGCTTAGAGCTGATCGAAGATGCCACCCACTGGGTGCAGAACGAAGAGCCCGCCCGCGTCAGCCGCCTGATCCTGGACTTCCTGGCCGCCGATCGGGCCGCAGCTAGCGTGCCGCCGAGACAGCAGCCGGCGCGCTAGCCGCCTGCGACTCCCGCTGGATCGAGCGGTAGCACTGGCGCAGATACTCTTCCAGCTTGCGCCAGTCGCCTTCGACATCCGTCGAGGTCCGGCCGGTGATCAGGTCGACGGTGTTGTTGGCCAGCACCCGCAGCTCGGCGGACTCGCGCGCCTGCTGCGGCGTGATGCCGAAGAGAGTGCTGTGCAGCTGCACCATTGTCTCGATAAACGCGGTCTTGTCCGGTTGGCCCACCAGCTGGCGATGCACATCGTTGTACTTCAGCTCCAGCAAGCCGGCGCGCACCGGGTCGAAGTGCAGCCCCGAATAGCGCCGCGCCATGCGATAGAACTGGATATAATAGGCCAGCACGACTTTCGCGTCATGGTCGACCGGGGCCCAGGCCGCCGAGGCCCGGGTGACGTAATAGGCGGCTTGCAGCGACCGCGGGAAGGGGATGTGGAACTGCTCCTGGCACAGCTGCACGACCAGGCGCAGCAGCTTGAGCCACTGCCGATCGTAGTAGGCGCGCCAGCCCGTCGCTTCAAAGTATGCTACCCGCTCCGGGTTGAACTTAAAGGGCTCGGCCATCGCGATTTCCTTTCGTCAGCAACCGGTACGCCAGCCAAACGCCCGCCAGGACGCCGGCGGCACCGATCACCACGGGTACCGGGGTAATGGTCGTCGGCGGCGGTGGGGCGGGGATGATGGCCTGTTCTGCGGGCGGCGCGTGCCGGCGCGCCAATTCCAGCTCCAGGCTCTCCTCGCCCTTGCGCATCGCCCAGTGATGGTTCGCCGAAAAAAACGGCTTCATGATAAACGAGAAATATCGCAGTAACGGCTTATCGGCCCGGATCTTCCAATCATAGGTGAGGTCGACCCAGTCTCCGTCCTGCGCGAAAGTCCAGATCCCCCGGCCCACGAAGTCGCCCGACGCCTCCAGCGAGAAGCCGTAGGGCTGGCGCACCTCGGTGATCCGGAACTGCCAGCGCAAGGTATACGGGAGCCACCCCGTCGTGTGCACGTCGATCACCCGCCCGACCCCGCGCGCATCCCCCGGCTCCAACTCGGTGGCCTTCAAATAGACCGCCGGCCACCAGCGCACCAGGTCCAGCCCATTGCCCAGGATCGCCGAGATCTCGTCCACCGTGCTCTGCATCCGCCAATGCGTGATGAAATGATACTCGTTACTGGCCATGCCCCCTCCCAAAATACGGTTAACTCAGGACGTTAAACTCGCCAGGGGCAGCGCGGCATTGCTGCGTGGTTGGCGGGTGAGCAGCCGCCGGGCGTCGCCGGCCGCCCCGCGCAGCAGCGCCCGGTAGACGAGCCCCGGCGAAAGCCAGTGCGCCGGGTCGGCCAGGCCCCGCACGAGCAGCAGCCCCAGGCGCCGCTTGTATTCGGGATCGTCCGAGATCCAGCGCAGCGTCGACTTGAAAGCCCATTCCGGCTGCCGTTTATAGACCTCGCGCTCCACCCGCTCGATCGTGGTCATGTACATCGGGTAAGTCTCCGCGCGGACCGCGGCCTCGTAGCCGGCGAGGGCCGTCTCCCAGGATGCGTCGCCCCGGTGCCAGGCGACCAGCGCCTGGCCGAGGGCTTTGGCCGTAAAGACGGCATCGTAGATCCCCTGGCCGTCGAGCGGGTCTTTCTGGTGCAGGGCATCGCCCACGAGCGCCCAGCCCGGCCCCCCGGCCGCCCGGTACAGGTTGCCGACCTTGCGCATCCCATGCACATCGCCGACCCGTGTGGCCTGGGCGATTCGCCGCCAGACCCGGGGGTGCTTGCGTAGCAGCTCCATATAGAGCGTCTCGGCGCCCGCGGCGCCCGGATCGATCACCCCGGCTTGACCTTCGACCGCGACACAGAGTGTATCATCCGCGCTATCCATGATCAAGAAGCCATAGGCGTAGCCCGGAGCGAAGATCTGGCAGGTGGGCCCGTCGGCATCGTAGGGCTGGGCGTGCCGCCAGTAGGCATAATAAAGTGTTGTCGGCACATGATCGCGCACGTCGTGGGGGCGCGCGTCGACCTTGCGCGCCACGAGGCTGAAGCGCCCATCGGCGCCCACCACGCAGCCGGCCGTGAAGACCTCGCTTGGCCCCCCGGGCGTGTGGCCGCGCACCCCCGTCACCCGCTCGCCGGCCCGCAAGAGATCGACGACGGAGAAATTCGCCCGGGCCGTGACCCCCGGTTGGTGAGCGGCCGTGCGCCAGAGCGCGTCGTCGAACCGCGCCCGGTCGATCGCGTACGCATAGTCGCGGCCGAGCCGCAGCGGGATGTGATTGATGGTGCGGTAATCGTCGCGGACCTCGGTGACCCAGCGCCGGATCTGCGGCGTGTTCCGGGCATAGTCGCTCTCATCCGCCCCGATCTCGTCGAGCATCGCCATCGTCCCGGTGTAGATCGCCGGGCAGGACGCCGCCGGCAGGCTAGGGAACGTGGCCCGTTCCAGCAGGAGCACTCGCAGCCCGGCCTGCCCCAGCCGCGCCGCCAGCGTCGCGCCCGCCGGCCGCCCCCCCACGATGATGACATCGTAGTCGGTCGCCGCTCCCCGCTCTCCATCTGCATTCATGCTGTCCCTTCCTTATCGTTGCCCTTTGCGCCGCGTGGCGTTCACGTCCGACCGCCAGGCTGCCAATAAGCGTGTTGGGAGATAAAAATTAGCGAGAGCACTAAAAGATCTGTCATTCTGAGCGCAGCGAAGAATCCGTTGCCCCGTGGATCGGGTCAGGGTTGGCCGGCCCGCTTGGACCGGCCTCTGCCGCCCAGCCGCGCCGCCTGGGCGAGGCCGCTACGATCGCCCCGTTAGGTCCGCAAGCACGCGCCCCAGCGGATTCTTCGCTGCGCTCAGAATGACAAATCCTATAATTCCTGCTAATAAAATACATTATCCCGACATTAGTTGAACTTCATTGGCCAGCCTCAGTCCGATCGTTATTGCTTGCGCGACTTTCGGCACCGGGCTTACTGCGCCGCGTCCGCCCACCGTGGCGCGGTCGCCGCCATCCAGATCCACGCCCCGTGCGCCCGCCCGCGATCCAGCCAGCCCGGGCTGTGCCCGGGGTCGGTTCGTAGCCAAAGCGCATAGGGGCGCGCGTCGCCGGCCGCCCGCTGCTGGCCGAGGGGATCATCCCCCTGGGCCGGGGAGAGCAGCGTAATGGTCGCCCCGCCGACCGTGAAGACCGGCCGGCCCTGGCCGTCGGCGGTTTGGGGCGCGGCCGGTCCCAAGAGCGCCGCGTAGCGTGCCCGGCTGGTGGCGACGTCGGGGCTGGCCACGAACATCCCGGCCACTCCCTGGCCGCCGTTCGCCTGCTGCCGGTCCGGCCCCGGGGGCACTCGCAGGTCGCGCGGCGTCACGTCGCCGCAGAGGAACGGCAGGTCGGCCGCCGGCGGCAGGGCCAGCTGCCAGGCGACCTCCTGGCCGTCGGGCCGGCGCCGGCCCCCGGGCAGCGGCCCCTCCAGGGTCAGGCCCCGCGCCTGGGCGGCCGCGATATCGGCCGCGATCGCCTCCGGCAGCAGAGCGAAGTCGAGCAAGCCCTCGCCGGATCGCGCCCGCCCATGCCAGGTCCGGGTCAGCGCCGACAGCCCCGCCGGCGGCGCGCCGGCCCCGCCCGGCGGCGTGAACGCCAGCAACTCCAAATACGATCCATCCGCGAACGCGATCAGGGCATTCTGCGTCAGCCCCCCGGCATGCGCCCCCCCAGGCACCACCGTAAACCCCAGGCGCGCATAATCGGCCTGCGCCGCGTCCAGATCCTCCACGAGAATCACCACGTGATCGATCCCCAGAATCAAGCCCCGCCCTCCCCCCCGAACCGGCCCAGCACCTGGTACAGGGCTTCTGTCCCGAACAATAGGCCCTCGACCGGGATACGCTCGTCGGCGGCATGGATCGTCTCGTCGAAGTTGAACGCGGCCGGTAGGCGCATCGGCAGGAACCCATAGGTCTGGATGCCCAGGCGCGCAAAATAGCGCCCGTCGGTCACCGCCGGCATCAAGTAGGGGATCGGGATGCCCTCCGGGTCGCCTTCCTGCAAGATCGCCGCCAGCGTCGGAAAGAGCCCCAGGTCCGGCGTGGCCGGCCCCGGCGGATCGCCCGTCACCTCCAGCGCGACCTCGGGCCCCAGCAGCGCCTGCAGCTCGGCGGCCAGGTCGGCCGGGTGGTAGCCGGGCAGCGTCCGCCCATCCAGCTCCAGCACAATCTGGCTCGGGATCACATTGCTTTTGTCCCCGCCCCGCACGATCGTCGGGCTCGCCGTGTGGTGCAGCAGGGCGTTAAACAGCCGGCTTTCGGGTCCCAGCTGGTCCAGCACGGCGTCAGTCCGCAGCGGATCGAGCAGGGCGTGCAGCGGTGTGCCCAGCGGCGGCGGCAGGGCGGGCACCAGCGCCTCGATCATCGCCTGGACCACCGGGGTGATATGGACCGGCAGGCGCCCGGTATCGAGCTGCCCCAGCAGCCGGCCGAGCCGGGCCATGGCCCCGCCGCGGATCGGCTGCGCCGCGTGCCCGCCCGGCCCGCGCACCGTGGCCAGCACCCGGCAATGTTGCTTCTCGGCGACCTGGATCGGGTAGAACCGGCGCCCGCCCAGGTGGAGCGTGAAGCCGCCGAACTCCCCCAGGGCATAGCGCACCCCCGCGAACAGCCCGGCATGCTCCTCGACCAGGTAGCGGGCGCCGTATTCGCCGAAGGCCTCTTCGTCGCTGACCAGCAGCAATAAGACGTCGCCGGGCGGCACCCGGTGCTCGGCCTTGGCCCGCAGCACCGCGGCGATCATCATCGCCACGCCGCCCTTCATGTCGAGCGCGCCGCGCCCCCAGATATAATCGTCGACCAGGCGGCCCTCAAACGGCGGGTATTGCCAGGTCTGGTGGGCCGTCGTCACCACGTCCACATGCCCTTGCAGCAGCAGCGGCGGCGCCTGGCCCCGCCCGGGCAGGCGGGCCAGCAGGTTCAGCCGGCTCGGATCGCGGGCCAGCAGGGTCGTCTCGATCCCCGCCTCCACCAGCAGATTATTGATATAGGCAATACACGCCGCTTCGTCGCCGGGGGGATTCGTCGTGTCGAACTGGATGAGCCGCTGCAGCAGCGCCACCGGGTGCTGATCCGGGCCGGCGGGATCATTCGTCATGGCTTGCTCCCTTCGCTATTCGGCCGCGGCTACGGAGGGCCGGTCGCGCAGTTGGCCGATCGCGCCCAATGCCAGGCAGGCCGGGCAACACGCATCGGCCCAGGCCGCGCCAACTTCCGCCAGCGGCGGCGCCGGGGCGCCAGCCCGGCGGGCCCGTCGGCGGATCAGCAGCCACCCGCCCGCGCCGACGACGAGGAGCACGACCGCCAGCCCGATCAGCGCCGCGCCGACCGGCAGATGCGTGGCGGCCAGCAGGCTGCCGATCCCTTGCGCCCCAGCATAGGCCAGGATCACATGCAACAAGAAAAATACGCTGTTGCCCA
>DATGEF010000787.1:0-7937 GCA_035310405.1 Chloroflexia bacterium
GACAACGAGCAGACTCACGGCTGCCAACTGTGGTATCATGGACGGTGCCTCCTATTGTGGGGTTTAAGCACTTCCATGATATGGCGGTCACCGCCCGCTGGCAATCCCAGCGGGCGGCTGCCGATTTATGACCATGCCTCAATTAGATCATATCCTCTGGCCCCCGACAGTACCGCGGAGGTTCTCGCATGGCGCGTGCGCCAGAAACACAGCAACCGGGGGCGCGCCGCGCCCGGCGGCCCCGCGTGGTGATCCTGGGCGCCGGCTTCGGCGGGCTGAGTGCGGCGCGCGCCCTGGCCGGCAGCGGCGCCAGCGTGCTCGTGCTGGACCGCAACAATTACCATGGCTTCTGGCCGCTGCTCTACCAGGTCGCGACCGCGGGCCTGGAACCCGAGTCGATCGCCTACCCGGTGCGTGCGATTCTGCGCCGCTATCGGAATGTGGGCTTCCGCATGGGCGAGGTCACCGGCCTCGACTTGCCCCGCCGGCAGGTGATCGTGGGGGGCACGACCATTCCCTATGACTATCTCATTCTGGCGGCCGGGAGCGCGAACAACTACTTCGGCAACGAGGCCCTGGCGGCCCAGACCTATGGACTGAAAGATATCGGCGACGCCGAGCGCCTGCGCAACCACATCCTGCGCGTCTTTGAGCAGGCGGTCGGCGAGCCGAACCCCGCCCGCCGCCAGGCCCTGCTGACGGTTGCGATCGTCGGCGGCGGGCCGACCGGAGTCGAGCTGGCGGGGGCCGTGGCCGAACTGATCCATGGCGTCCTGCGCAAAGACTACCCCATGCTCGACACCGCCCGGGCCGGGATCGTGCTGGTCGAGGCGACCACGAAGATCCTGGCCGCCTTCCCAGAGTCGCTCCAACGCAGCGCCCGCCGCCGGCTGGCGGAGCTCGGCGTCGAGGTCAAATTCGGCGCGACGGTGGCCGCCGTCGCCGCGGGGCAGGTGACCTTTCAGGACGGCACCCATCTGGCGGCCGCGACCGTGGTCTGGGCGGCCGGGGTGCGGGGCGCCCACCTGGTCGATGGGCTGGGCCTGCCGCTGGGCCGGGGCGCGCGAGTCCGGGTGCAGCCCACCCTGAACCTCGCCGCGCACCCCGAAGTCTTCATTATCGGCGACCTGGCGTACCTGGAAGGCTATAAGGATGGGCAGCCCTACCCCCAGGTGGCGCCGGTCGCGATGCAGCAGGGCCGGCTGGCCGCCCGCAACATCCTGGCGCAGTTGCGGGGCCAGCCCCCTGCGCCTTTTCACTACTTTGATAAGGGCAGCATGGCCACGATCGGCCGCCGGGCCGCCGTCTTCGATGCGTTCGGCATCCGCTTGACCGGCGTCGTCGCCTGGTTCGGCTGGTTGTTCCTGCATCTGATCTATCTGATCGGCTTCCGCAACCGCGTGATTGTGCTGGCTAACTGGGCCTACAATTATTTCACCTATGATCGCGGCGTGCGTCTGATCTCGGACGACGGCGTCTGATCGGGCGACGCGCCACACCGCGACCAGACTGGAAAGGCACGTGGGTGCAAAAACCTCCATCCTACGAAGAATTAACTGCCGAGCTCGCCACGCTCCGCCAGCACGAGGCGCTCTATAACGCGCTGCGCGAAAGCGAAGAGCGCTACCGGCAGATGTTTGAGGGCAACCAGGCCGTCAAACTCGTGATCGACCCGCAGTCGGGCGCGATCGTCGACGCGAATCCGGCCGCCTGTGCCTTTTACGGCTACCGCAGCGATCAACTGCGGGGCATGCCGATCGCGGCGATTAATCTCTTGCCCGCGGCGGATCTGCAACGCGAATTAGCCAATGCCGCGACGGAGCAGCGCAGCTATTTTCTCTTCCAGCACCGGCTCGCCTCGGGCGAAATTCGCGATGTCGAAGTCTACTCCAGCCCGATCACGGTGCAGGGCCGGTCCTTGCTCTTCTCCATTATCCACGATATCACGGAGCGCATGCAGGTCGCGGCCAGTTACCGGCTCCTGTTCGAGAATAATCCGCAGGCGCTCTGGGTCTACGATCGGCAGACCCTGCGCTTCCTGGCGGTGAACGCGACGGCGATCGCCCGCTATGGCTGGACCCGGGATGAATTCTTGACCATGACTATCGCCGAGATCCGGCCCCCCGAAGACCTGCCGGCGCTTCAGGCGTCGATCGCCCGCGACGAACCGGGCACCGAATATGCCGGGGTCTGGCGGCACTGCACGAAAGCGGGCGCCCTGCTCTGGGTCGAGATTATCTCCCATCCGCTGGTCTTCGAGGGCCACCCGGCCCGTCTGGTGATCAGCACCGATGTCACGGCGCGCCAGCAGGCCGAGGACTCGTTGCGCGAAACCCAGGCGCGCTACCGGGACCTGGTCGAGAATGCCAGCGATATTATCTACACCCATGACCTGTACGGTCACCTGCTGTCGATCAATGCCGTCGCGGTGAAGACCTATGGCTACGCGCCCGACGAATGGCTGCACATGAATATCAACCAGGTGATCGACCCAGCCTATCGGGGGATCGCCCGGGCGCAGGTGCAGCCGCTGATTCGCACGGGCGGCCAGACCGAGCCCCATGAGATCCTGACCCGGACCAAGGATGGTCGGCCGATCTGGGTGGAGGTGATCGCCCGGGTGCTGCACGAGCAGGGGCGGGCGGTCAGCGTGCAAGGGATCGCCCGCGAGATCACCGCCCGCAAACAGGCCGAGGCCCAGCTGCGCCTGCAGGCCACGGCGCTGGAGTCGGCCGCCAACGCCATTATGATCGCCGACCAGGCCGGGATTATTACCTGGGTCAATCCGGCCTTTACCCGGCTGACCGGCTATGCGGCCGAGGACGCCATCGGGCAACCCACTAGCCTGCTCGATTCCGGGCAACAGGACCCCGAGTTCAACGAAAACCTCTGGCAAACGATCCGCGGGGGGCAGGTCTGGCATGGCGAGATGGTGAACCGGCGCCAGGACGGCAGTCTCTACAGCGAAGAGCAAACGGTGACCCCGGTCCTGGGCGAGCAGGGCGACATTACCCATTTCATCACAATCAAGCAAGACATCACCGAGCGCAAGCACAATGAGCAACAGATCAGTTACCTGGCCAGCCACGATCCCCTGACCGGCTTGCTCAACCGCCGCGCCCTGGAAGAAAATCTCGACCGGGCGGTCGCCCGGGGCCGGCGGGGCCAGGAAAGCGCGCTGCTCTTCCTCGATATGGACAACTTCAAGCTGGTCAACGATACACTCGGCCACACCGCTGGCGACCAATTGCTCGTGACCCTCACCGGCATCCTGGCCGAGCAGTTGCGCGATGGCGATCTCCTGACCCGGCTCGGGGGCGACGACTTCGCGGTGCTGCTCGAAGGAACTGAGCTCGCCGCGGCCCGCCAGATCGCGGACGCTATGCTCACCGCCGTCGATACGTTCCAGTTCCGGCTGGGCGGCCGGAGCTTCGAGCTGAGCCTGAGCATTGGCCTGGTGCCCGTGACCGGCCAGCAGTCCTCGCAGGTCCTGCTGGCGCAGGCGGACACCGCCATGCATAGCGCCAAGGCGCAGGGCGGCAACCGCACGATGCTCTACCATCCCGAGGAAGATAGCCTGGTGCAGCTCTCCGAAGCCAATCAGTGGATCCGCCGGATCAAAGACGCCCTGCGCGCCGACCGCCTCGTGCTCTACTTCCAGCCCGTCGTGCGGCTGAGCGATAACCGGATCGCCCATTACGAAGCCCTGATCCGCATGTGCGGCGATAACGGGGAGTTGATCCTCCCCGGCGCCTTTATCTCCGCGGCGGAGCGCTTTGGCCTGATGCCCCCGATCGACCGCTGGGTGCTGCGCAGCGTCATCGAAACCTTACAGCTCCACCCGGGCATTCAGCTCTTCATGAATTTGTCGGGGCGCAGCCTGGTCGACGAAGGGCTGCTGGAGTTTATCGAGCAGGCCGTGCGCGAGTCGGGGGTCGCCCCCGATCGCCTGGGCTTTGAGATCACGGAAACGGCGGCCGTCCAGGACCTGGTGCGGGCCGAGCGGTGGATCCGGGAGCTCAAGGCCCTGGGCTGCCACTTCGCGCTGGACGACTTTGGCGTCGGCTTCACGTCCTTCGCCTATCTGCGGAGCTTGCCCGTCGACCAGATCAAGATCGATGGCTCCTTTATCCGCACCCTGGACGAAGATCCCAGTAACCGGCATATCGTCCAGGCCATGCATACGCTCGCCCGCTCGTTGGGCAAGGAGACCGTGGCGGAATTCGTCGAGACGGCGGCCATTGTGGATATTCTGCGCGAAATTGGGGTCACCTATGGGCAGGGCTTTTACCAGGGCAAAGCCGAGCGGCAGCTCCCCGGCCCGCCGGTGTGACCGGCCCCGGCGGGGGGTGGGCCCGGGGATTCTTGACTCTGGTAGACCCTTGTGATACCCTGTTGTTGGCTGCGCGGGGGCGCACCCTGGTCCTCCGGGTGGGCCTCGGCAGTGGACGGGAAGGCAATAGATGGCCACCATTCTCGTTGTGGATGATGAACCTTCGGTGCGGCGTCTGGTGCGCACCACGCTGGAAACGCGGAGTTATGCCGTGCAGATCGCCGAAGATGGCCAACAGGCGCTCGATGCCGTCGCGGGCGCGCGCCCCGACCTGATCGTGCTCGATTGGATGCTCCCCGATATGACCGGCCTCGACGTCTGCCGCGATGTGCGGGCCAACCCGGCCACCGCCCATATCCCCATTATCTTCCTGACGGCCGTCGACGCGGTGGATAATAAGGTCGCCAGCCTGGATGCCGGCGCCGACGACTACATGACCAAGCCCTTCGAGCCGCAAGAGCTCCTGGCGCGGGTGAACGTCCAGCTGCGCAAGGCGGCCGAGCGGGGCCAGATCAATCCGCTGACCCAACTGCCGGGTAATATCCTCATCGAGAAGGCGATTTACGATCGGCTGGCGACCCCGGACAGCCGGTTTGCCCTGTTTTATTTCGACCTCAACGATTTCAAAGCCTATAACGACTTTTTCGGCTTCAGCTGGGGCGATCAGCTGCTGAAGCTGCTGGCGGGGATCATCAGCAAAGCGATCCGCGAGCATGGCGGGGCGGTGACCTTCCTCGGCCATGTCGGCGGCGACGATTTTGTCGGCATCGCCGCCCCGGCGGCGATCGTGCCGATTTGTGAGCAAGCCATCCAGCAGTTTGATCAGGAGGCGGTCCAGCTCTGTACGCTGGCCGGGGCGCCCGGCGGGTTCGTCGGCCAGGATCGCGCCGGCCGCACCCGACGCTTCGGGCCGCCCAGCCTGTCGATCGGCGTGATCACCAACGAGCTGCGCGCCTTTGCCACCCCCCTGGAGGTCGGCCAGTTTGCGGCCCAGGTCAAGAAGGCTGCCAAGCAACACCATGGGAGCGGCTACTTTGTCGACCGGCCCCGCGCCGACAGCTCCGCCACGCACGGGCACTGAGGGCATGGCCGCCCCCTTCAACCCCGCGCCGCCCCGCGACCCGGTCTCGCTGGCCGCTGCCTACCTCGACCTGCTGGCCTACTATGGCCGGGAGATCTCGCTGACTCTCGAAGTGCCGCGCATCTATGAGTTGGCGATCGACGGCGCCCAGACCCTGACCGGCGCCCCGAGCGCGGCCCTCTGCGCGCGGCCCCCGGAGGGGGGCAGCTGGCAGCTCGTCCTCAGCCGCGGGCTGGATGCCGAAATCGGCGGGGGGCTCTGCCAGGTGCCGGCCGCGCAGTTCAGCAGCGGCCGGACGACCATGGTCTTTACCGTCACGGGGGGCAAACCCGAGCTCCCGGCCACCTGGCGAGATATCCAGCAGGTGCTCCCCGGGCCGCTCGCGGCCGCCGTGCATCAGCAAGGGCTCGACGTACTGTTAAGCCTGCCGTTTGAGCAGGAGGGCCCGGCCCTGCTCCACCTGCTGGCCCCCGCCAGCCTCGTCGTCCCGCCCGAAAGCCTGGCCGCCGTCCGTATGCTGCTGGGCCAGGCCAGCGTCGCCCTGCGCAATGCCCGGCTTTACTTCCAGGGCACCCGCTGGGCGCAGCGCCTCGCGTTGCTGCAGGCGACCGGGACCGAGATCGGCGCCACCCTGCACTTGAATAGTGTGCTCACGGCCGCCGTCCGGCGCGCGGTGGACCTGGTTGCCGCCTCGACCGGCGTCCTGGCGCTCTGGCAGGCGCCTAACCGCCAGTTGGTCGTCGCGGCGGCGACCGGGGTACCCGGCTTGTTGGATTGCGGCACCAGCACGGCCCATTTAGGCACCGGGCTGGCCGGCCGGGCGGCGCAGGAGCGCCGGGTGCTCGTGCTGCCGAATTACCAGGGCTGGGAGTACGCGGTGCCGGCCGTCGAGACCCCGCCGATCCATGGCCTGGTGGCCCTGCCCCTGCTCTGGCAGGACGATCTGCTCGGGGTCTTGGAGGTGGGCGATTACCGGGCGGACCGGGTGTTTACGGACGAGGATGTGTCGCTGCTGCTGTTGCTGGGCCAGCAGACGGCCAGCGCGATCGCCAATGCGCGCCTCTACGAACGGGCGCAGGGCCGGCTGCACCAGCTGACGGTCTTGCAGGATACCTCGCGGGCCATTATCTCCCAACTCGACTACGACCAGGTGCTGCGCACCGTCCTGCGGAATGCGAGCAGCCTGCTCGGCACCCAGATGGGCGCGGTGTTTGTGCCCGACGAGAAGCAGGAATTTCTCACCGTGCGGGCCGCCGTGGGGCTGGACGACGCCTTTATCCGCAATCTCCGGGTCGGGCAGGGCGACGGCCCCGTCGGCCGGGTGCTGGCCGCGGCCAAGACGGTCGCCGTGCATGATGTGCATACCGACCCCTTGCTGGCCGCGGCCCGCGCGGCCGGCGATCAGCCGCCCTACGCCTCCATCCTGGCCGTGCCGCTCATCAGCCAGGGCCGCATCCTAGGCGCGCTCTGCGTCTATGGGGCCACGCCCCGCCACTGGTCGCCGGTCGAGGCCGAGCTCTTGCTCGTCTTTGCGTCCCAGGCCGCCAACGCGATGCAAAATATCCTCCTCTTTGAGCGGCTGCGGGCCGAGAAGGCTACCCTGACAACCACCATCCAGAGCATGAGCGATGGGTTAGTGATTACCGACGCCGATGGCGATATCATCCTCGCCAACCCGGTCGCCGATCAGATGTTCAATGTGCCCTTTACCGCGAGCCTGGGGATGAACCTGCTGGAGGTCCTGGCCCTGTCTCCCTACCCGATGGAGTACCGTACGGATACGCCCCCGGCCGACCTGCTGGGCGCGGTGCTGGGCCAGGGGAGCCCCTACCATGGGGAGCTGGATGTCCGGGGCACCGAGCATGTGACTCTGGAGTTCAGTTTCCTGCCGGTGATCGGGGTCGGCTATATTATTACCGGCGGACTCGCCGTGTTCCACGACATTACCCAGCTCCGCCGGCTGAACGACCTGAAAACCGACTTCATCAGCATGGTCTCGCATGAGCTGCGTACGCCGCTGACCTCGATCAAGGGCTTTGTCAAACTGGTGCTGGTCGAAGATCTCGGCCCCTTAACCCCGCAACAGCGCGAGTGCCTCACCGTCGCCGACGGCGAAGCGGACCGCTTGACGCACCTGATCAACGACTTGCTCGATATTACCCGCATCGAGGCGGGGCGGATGATGTTTAGTTGGGAGGTTTTGAATCCCGGGGACCTGATCCAGCATGTGATGGAGGTGATGCGGCCCCAGGTCGATGAGCTCCAGCTCCACCTGGATGCCGCGTTACCCGCCGCCCTGCCGGCGATCCGCGGCGATCGGCAGCGCATTAACCAGATCCTGACGAACCTGGTCGCCAATGCCGTCAAATTCACGCCCCCCGGCGGCCAGGTGCAGCTTTCGGCGGTCGTCGAGTCGGGCGCGCTGGTGGTGCGCGTGGCCGACACCGGGGTGGGCATCCCGGATCATGCCCTCGGGCATATTTTCGATCGCTTCTACCAGGTCGACGCCGTCGGCGCGCGCGC
>DATGEF010000788.1:0-9565 GCA_035310405.1 Chloroflexia bacterium
GGTATACTGCCAGGCCGCCTGGCCCCGGGCAGGCTGCCAGGTCCCGCCGCCGTCCGTGCTCACGTCGACGCGGGCCACGCCGGACCAATAGTCCTGCGCGGTGCCCCGGATCGTATAGGCACAGGCGGGGATGGGCGCCCCGGCGGCCGGGGCGCCGATCGTGACCGCCGGGGGATAGCGATCCAGGGCCGGATCGACGCCCAGCGCGTCCACCACGAGGCCGAAGTTCATGTCGCTGGTGTAGAGACAGGTCCGCGCCTGGCCGCCCACGGTACAGGGCAGGTCGTCGACGCCCCAGGCGCCGCCGAAGTTGCCATCCGTCTGCAGGAGCAGCTGGTGCGACAGCACGGGCTGGATGCGCGGGACGCGGGCCGTGGTGTCGACGCTGAAGCCGCGGGTCCCGGCCTGATACCAACCGACCAGGAGCAGGTCGTGCCCGGGCCCCTGGGGCACGATCTTCAAGTTGTGCGCCTGGTTGGCGGCGGCCACGTCCTCGCCGATGATGCCGGTTTCGTAGAAGGGCCGGGCGAGATCGGCAATATTATAGAGCTTGACTTTTTCCAGGTGCGGGTCATTCAGGTATTCGGACTCGACAAAGACGTGCCGGCCGTCCGAGGTGGGCCAGGCGTGGTGGACCACAAAGTGGGTCGGCATGATACTGTCGACCGGGTTCAGCGCGGGCGGATCGATCCCCGGCGTCAGCGTCGCCTTATCCAGGATAATCAGGCCGCCGGCCCAATAGGCGAGATAGACCCGGTTGCCGACGACGGTGACGTCGTGGGCCAGCATGTCCGGGGTGGCGTGGGGCCGGGTGTAGCGGCCGATCTCGGGCAGTTGCGGGAGATGGCGCAGGTCGAGGACCACCATTTTCCGGCCGGAGCCTTTCTCCGCCCCCATGGTCAGCCAGGCGAAATCGGCATTGCCGGCCGCGTCGGTCGACACAAAGTGCTCATGGACCGTACACCAATCGGCCCCCTGCGCCCGCGCCACGAAGACGGGGGTGGCCGGGTCGTTTACCTGGTACAGGAAATAGCCGCAGCCGGGCTCGGCCCCGCGCAGCGTAAATGAGACATAGTGGTCGGCGCCCTGGCGGAAAGCAAAGACCGAGGTGCTCGTCGTGCCGCCCTGGGGCAGCAGCACCTCGGCCCGCAGATCGGGGGCATAGGGATCGTCGACCGCCCAGATATAGAAAGCGCGCCAGGAATAGCCCGAGATGACGACATAACTGTGCCCGGCGGCCTGCCAGGTCCCGAGATCACCGTAGCCCCACTGCGTGCCGGCGTTGCACATACCCAACATCCAGGTCAGGCTGAGCGGCGACACGCCGGTGAACGGCGGCTGCGGATTGATCCCGCGGCAGGGATGCACGATCTGGCTCGGCCCCGCCGCGGCCCCGGCCGGCGCGGGCGGCGCGGGGGCCGGAGTCGCCGGGCGGGTCAGGATGAGCAGCGCGGCCAGCAGCCCGCAGAGTCCCGCGATCGCCAGGTACCGGGATGGCATCGGCCGCTTACTCCGGATCGCCGCCGAGGCGGCGCTGGGAGCGCAACGAGCGCGCCTTTTCTTGTAGATCCCGGAATAGGGCGGATTCGGTGATCTCGGCCACCTGGCGGGCGCCGCGCGCCCGATCGATCTCAATGCGCAACTCCTGCACCTCGCGCTGCAGGCGCTGCTCGCGGGCGATCACCTCACAGGCCATGCGCTGGAACACCCGGGCGAGCTGGCCCAGCTCATCGCCCCGGGCCGCCGTCTCATCCAGGGCGGCGGGATCAAAGGTCCAGCTCTCGACCGCGGCGGCCGCGGTCGTCAGCTGGGCGACCTCGCGCAGATAGAGCAGCTCCTGGTCGCGCAGCCGCTTTTTCTCCAGGCACGCGCCGATGCGCGCCCGCAGCAGGATCGGGTTAAACGGCTTGGCGAGATAATCGGCCGCGCCGAGCTCAATACAGCGCACGACGCTATCGATCTCGTCCAGCGCCGAGATCATGATCACGGGCAGGTCGCGCAACCGGTTATCGGCCCGCAACTGCTCCAGGACGGCGTAGCCATCCATCTCGGGCATGATCACGTCGAGCAAGACGAGGTCAAAGGGCTCCTGCGCGATCCGCTCCAGGGCCGCGCGCCCGTTCTCCGCCGTCGTCACCCGGTGGTGCTGCTGGGTGATGTAGCGCGTGAGCAAGAGCCGATTCGCGCGATCGTCGTCGACGACCAGCAACGAGCCTCCGCGGGGCGCGACAGCGTCCGTCGGGGACTCCACGGCAGTATCCTGGCTGGCCATCGATCCACCCCTGGTCCTGGCGGAATGCTACGCGGCAAGCCAACACGCGGGCGGACATAGCATCCGGATAGGCCCCTTGCCAAACCGCAACGGGCATATTATTATAGCATAAGCAGCGCTGCCTTTGCTGGCCCAAGATTTCTGTGAGGCCGAGTATGACCGATTCCGTGAACCAACGCGCCGGACCCGACGACGACCCCGAGCAAGACGCGGGGGTGAGCGGGCTGAAGCTGATGGAGCTGCCGCCGGTCCAGCGCAAGATCATGCGCCTCTTGCTGCGCAAGACCCAGCTGAGCGACGGGGATCTGCGGACGGCCCTGGCGGCCCTGGCGGAGGGGGAGCCGCCGCCGCGGGAGGAGTGTGACGCGGCGTTGGCCGCCCTCCGCGACCAGGGGTGGCTCCAGCAAACGGGCGAAGCCGAGGCCGCGACCTACCGGGCCCAGCGCTTCCGCAAGACGGCGAAAGCCGGGATGTCGCGCATCTATGAGACCCTCGATTTGAATCTCGAGTCGCTGAAAAAGCCGCCCCCGGCCGGCGGCACCGATTGACCATCGACCTTCATTAGCCAGGAGCCCAGTGAGAAGATCCACCCATGAGTAAAATCATTTCCATCCACTCGTTCCGGGGAGGGACGGGGAAATCCAATACCTCGGCCAACTTGACCGCGATCCTGGCCGCGCAAGGCTTGCGGGTGGGGGTCGTCGACACCGATATTCAGTCGCCCGGCATCCATGTGCTCTTCGGCCTGGACGAAGACCACATGACCTACTCGCTCAACGACTATATCTACGGCAAGTGCGATATCAAGCAGGCGGCCTATGATGTCACGGCCCAGGTCGGCGCGCCGATCAAGGGGCAGATCTACCTGATCCCCTCCAGCATCAAAGTCGGCGATATCTCGCGCTTCTTGCGCGAGGGCTTCGACGTGGGCATGCTCAACGAGGGCTTCGAGACGCTCATCCAGACGCTCAAGCTCGACGTCCTGATTGTCGATACCCACCCCGGCTTAAACGAGGAAACCTTGCTGTCGATCGCCATCTCCGATGCGCTGGCCATCATCATGCGCCCCGACTCGCAGGATTATCAGGGCACCAGCGTCACCGTCGAAGTGGCCCGCAAGCTCGACGTCCCCCGCCTGGTGATTATCGTGAACAAAGCCCCGCCCAATCTGGACCCGGCCGCCCTCAAAGCGCAGGTGGAGAAAGCCTATAACGCCGAGGTGGCGGCCGTGCTGCCCCACTCCGACGAGATGATGAGCCTGGCCAGCAGCGGCATCTTTGTGCTCCGCTACCCCGATCACCCCATTACCCTCGCGCTGAAGCAAGTCGCAACCCGCTTAATGGAATAGGCCCGCCCGGGCGTGGCCTACAGGGGGCCGGCCCGGCTGATCGATTCCTGATCGGTCGCCGGATCGCTTTCTGATCGACGCTGTGCTATAGTGATGGCGTCCCCCGGTTCCGCGGGCAACCAGCCGAAAGTGGGGAGCCGGCACAGATTACAGATCGATCGTATAGCGAAAGGAATTTACTGCAATGGGCAAAGAATCCCCCGTGAATCCCGGGTCGGGCGATGTTGAGGAAGCGGAAGATGAGATCGAGGGCGGCGACACCAACCTCTCGGACCAGGATGTCGACGAAGTGGCCGGCGGCGGCGGCTGCCTGAAGCCCCTGCACACCAGCGGCTGCACCGGGCATTAAGCGCGCCGGCACCGGCACACGCAAGCATTAGATATCGCGTCGATTGGGTATTGGATTAAAGGTATTGGTATTAAAAAGGAGCACCAGAAGTGAGCAGCAACACGGACAAGCAAGGCACGACGGAATCGGAGGATCTCGACGAGGTCGAGAGCGGCGATCGGGATCTCTCGGATCAGGATATCGACGAAGTGGCCGGCGGCGGCGGCTGCCTGAAGCCCCTGGGCACCAGCGGCTGCACCGGGCACTAAACCCCGGGCGCGGACAACACCACCCGTTAGTGGGACACGTCATAGTGTATCACGTATAGTTTAAGGAGCCAGAGAAATGGGCGATAATAAGGACACGCAGAGCAAAGACGAAGTGGAGTCCGTGGCCGGGCAGGCCAGCGATGAGCTGTCGGACGACGAACTGGAGACGGTGGCCGGCGGCGGCGGCTGCCTGAAGCCCCTGAACACCAGCGGCTGCACGGGCCACTAAAGCGGGGTTCCCGCCAGCCATCACCACCACCGGGGGGGCCCCTGCTTACGCTAGGGCCCCCCCGGCGGCACGCTATCCACACATGGATCATAACGTCCTGACAGACGCAGAACTGGCGCAAATGGTCGCCCAGGCCAGCACCCTGGCCGAGCGGCTGGGCCGCGCGTTGCCCGGCCCCGGCCCGGCCGCGGTCGACGCACCGGCCGCGGCGCGGCTGGACAAATGGCGCCAGAGCGTGGGCAAAGGCGACGCGGCGAAATTTGCCCGCCGCCTGGCCCTGGATGGGCTGGATCTCCCGGCCGCCACCCGGGCGCTCGGCGTCCCTCCCGTGGCCGACCCGCCCGCCCTGCCGGCCTGGACCGCGACGATCCAGGCCTACCTGCAGGCGGTCGCCTGCCCGGCCGCGCCCGCCCCCGCCACCCCCGATGCGCCGGCGCTGCTCCCCTTTGCCGAGATCCTGGCCCCCCTGGTCGCGCTCGCCGGGCAGCAGCTGGAGCAGCAGGCGGCCGGCGCCACCGGGCTCCTGGCCCCCCCCGCGCAGGTCGCCCTGCGCCACAGCCTGCTGAAACGGCTATCCCAGCTGGCCGCCCCGACGCTCTACGACGAGTTTGTCCGCTTTCGCGACGCCCGCCGGGCGGCTGGGGATCTCCCGCCGGCGGGCGACGGGTGCTACCAGGCGTTCGTCGCCACGCTGCGCGCGGGGGACCTGGCGCGCATGTTGCAGCACTACCCGGTGTTGGCCCGCTTGCTCGCCCTGGCGACCGATCAATGGGTCGCCGCGACCGGCGAGTTCCTGGCGCGCCTGGCGGCCGACGGCGCGGCGATCGGCCAGGTCTTCCTGGCGGGGGACCCGCTGGAGCCCGTCGTGGACGTCGACGCGGCCCTGTCGGACCCGCACCGCGGCGGGCGCGGCGTCTATGCGCTCACTTTCGCGTCGGGCCGCCGGCTGATCTATAAGCCGAAAGACCTGGGCACCGAAGCGGCCTTCTATCAGCTGCTGGACTGGCTCAATGCGGCGGGGGCGCCCCTGCCGCTCCAGGTCGTGCGGGTGCTCAACCGCGCGACCTATGGCTGGGTGGAGTACGTCGCGGCGGCGCCCTGCGCCGATGCCGCCGCCGCCGCCCGCTTCTACCGCCGCGCCGGGGCGCTGATCGGCGTGGTCTATGCCCTGGCCGGCACCGATTGCCACCAGGAAAACCTGATCGCCGCGGGCGAGCACCCGGTGCTGATCGATACCGAGATGTTGATGTACCCGCCGCTGGTCCTCAACCAGGAGCCCGGGACCGCCGCCACCCTGATCCAGGGCCGCTTCTTCAACTCGGTCCTGCATAGCGGGCTGTTGCCCGCCTGGAACGCCCGCGCCGACGGCAAAAGCTTCGACCGCAGCGGCTTTGGCGGCAGCCCGGACCAGGAAACGCCCTACCAGGTCCCGATCTGGCGCGACGTCAACAGCGATGCGATGACCCTCACGTATGATTATGAGCCAACGCCCCGCTTGCCCAATCTGCCGACGCTGGACGGCGCCGTCCTCTCCATCCGCGAGTACGTGCCCGAGGTGGTGCAGGGCTTCCGCGAGATGTACGGCCTGCTGGTGGCGCAGCGCGCGGCCATCCTGGCGCCCGGCGGCCCGCTCGCGCCGCTGGCCGACCAGCAGGTCCGCTTTATTTTCCGCTCCACCCGCGTCTACCTGGCCCTGCTGGCGCGCACCCGGCAGCCGCGCTTTATGCGTGACGGGATCGACCGCAGCCTGGAATTCGAGGTCTTGAGCCGCGCCCTGGTGGCGAGCGAGCCGGTCCATCCCTGCTGGCCCCTGCTCCGTTACGAGCAGCAAGCCCTGGAACAGCTGGACGTGCCGATGTTCACCTTCCCCACGGCGGGCGATTCGTTGCCGACGGATGCGGGGCCGCCGATCGCGCACCTCTTCGCGAAACCCGGCTATGAGCTGGCCGTGACCCGCCTGCGCGGCCTGGACGAGGCCGACCTGGCCCACCAGATCGGGCTGATCCGCGCCGCCCTTTATGCGCGCTTTATGGGCGCGGGCCGCACGCCGGCCGGCCCCGGAGGCGCGCCGGATCTCCCGCCTCCGGCCCTGTTGACGCCCGCCGCCGCCGTCAGCCGCGCGCGGGCCATCGCCCAGGCGATCGCCGCGCGGGCCATCCGGTCCAGCGAGGGCGCCAGCTGGGTGGAGATCGAAGTCAGCGACACCAGCGAGCAACACCAGGTCTGGCCGCTGGGCCCGGATCTGTACCAGGGCACCAGCGGCATCGCCCTCTTCCTGGCCGCCTTCCAGCACGTGACCGGCGACCCGGCCTTTGCCGAGCTGGCCGCCGCCGCGCTGACCCCCGTGCGCCGGCGGCTGCGCAGCCCCGCGGCCCCCGCGCTCCTCGACGAGGGCGGCATCGGCGGGGCGGTCGGGGCCGGCGCGCTCCTCTATACCCTGGTCCGCGTGGCCGGCTGGCTGGACGATCCCGGCTGGCTGGAGGATGCCGAGATCGTCGCGCGCCTGCTGACGCCGGCGCGGATCGCGGGCGACTCGGTCCTCGACCTGATGGGCGGCGCGGCCGGCGCCCTGCTCGGGCTGCTGGCCTATTACGAGGCGACCGGCGCAACCGCGGCCCGGGAGCAGGCCGCGCAGTGCGGGCAGCACCTGCTGGCGCGGCAGGTGGCGAGCCCGGCCGGCCCGCCCGCCTGGCCCACCCTGGGCGGCGCCCTGCTGACCGGCTTTTCGCACGGCGCGGCCGGGATCGCCTACGCCTGCTTGCGCCTCTATGCCCGGATCCCGGACCCCGCCTACCTGGACGCCGCGCGCGCGGGGATCGCCTACGAGCAGGCCGTCTTCGTGCCCGCCGCCGGCAACTGGCCCGACCTGCGGCTCCCGGTCGGCGCCCAGCCCACCTTCATGAACACCTGGTGCCACGGCGCGCCCGGCATCGGCCTGGGCCGCATCGCCGGGCTGCCGCTGCTCGACACCCCGGCGATCCGCGCCGAGATCGAGGCAGCGCTGCAGAGCACGCTCGCCAGCAAACTGCACGGCGTGGACCACCTGTGCTGCGGCAATTTTGGTAGAATAGAGGTGTTGTTGACCGCCGGCCGGCAGTTGGCCCGGCCCGCGCTCGTCGCCACCGCGCACGAGTGGGCGGCGCGCCTGGTCGCCCGCGCCGATCAGGCGGGGGGCTTCTACTTCGCCCCCGAGCTGCCCCCCGATATCGCTGTGCCGGGGTTTTTCCGCGGCACGGCGGGCGTCGGCTATGAGCTCCTCCGGCTGGCCTATCCGGACCAGCTCCCGGCTGTGCTGTTGTGGGCATAGCGGGGTGCTCGGCAGGATTTTGCACGGGCGGCGAGAGACCTCTCCCCTCGCCCCTCCCCGGCGCGGGGAGGGGAAAAGACGGCGGGCTGGGCGGCGGGGTGGTCGCGGCCGGGCTTCCGCCTGTGCCCCTCCCCGGCGCGGGGAGGGGAAAAGACGGCGGGCTGGGCAGCGGGGTGGTCGCGGCCGGGCTTCCGCCCGTTCCCCTCCCCGCGCCGGGGAGGGGAGCGGACAGATCGTGTATACTACAGGGCGTCGGTGCTGGGCCGCCGCGCCGGAAGCGTCTGTGGGAGAGGGCTCGGCCCTCGACGCTCTCGCCGCGTGGGTGGGTCGTGATCTCGCGCCAGATCGTGAGGCGAGTATTTCGAGGGCCGAGCCCTCTCCCACAGTCCGCAGGACGGCACATCCCCACCGTCACCACCTGGGCCGGTGTACGCGTGTTCTGCGCCGCGTGCCAGCCACGATCGGTCCATTCCCCTCCCCGCGCCGGGGAGGGGGCAGGGGGAGAGGTCTCTCGCCGCCACCGATCATCCAGATCCCGGGGTCTCTGATGGATACTGTCTCGCGCCGCGCCGCGGTCCTGGCCGCGTATGGCGCCGGCCCGGCCGAACAAGCCGAGTTGCTGGCCTACAACGCGAATACATTCGATCACCAGAGTACCGCGCTGCCCCGCGCCTTCCCGCTGCCGCCCGAGCCCCATCTCGCGGCCTGGACCGCGTATGCCGCCGAGGCGGCCCAGATCGGCGTCTACCCCGCGCTGCAACAGCGCCTCGTGCAGCTCCAGTTCCCGGTGCAGGCCGGGATCAGCGCGACCCCGGCCTACCAGGCAGCCACCCGCAAGGGCGTGCCCGTCGCCGGCCGGGCCGCGGCGCCCGGCCTGGCCTTGCGGCAGCCGGACCGGCTCCAGCTCGTCCTGCACCCCAGCCTGGCCGGGCCGGTGCCGGTGCTGATCGCCCCCGACCGGGGGGACTTTATCGCCTTGGTCCAGGCCCTGGCGCGCCGCAATGAGCCGCTGCCGGTGCCGGAGTCGATGGGCGCCTGTATCGTGGGCGGGCTCACCAACTGGGATCGCGTGGCGACGCTCCGCCGCGCCTGGGAGGCCGCGGCGCCCCCCGGATCGGCGGCCGGCGGCTGGGATGCGGAATTCGCGCGCCTCATCCCGCAGAAAGCCCTGTACCAGGACCGGCTGATCCTGCTGAGTGTGGGCCCCTACAGCGGCGTCCCGGCGGCCGATCTGGGCCTCGACGGGGACACGTGGCAGCGGCTCTCCGGGGTCATCCGGCTGGAGCACGAATGCACGCACTATTTTACGCGGCGCGTGTTTGGGGCGATGCACAATAATTTGCTGGACGAGCTGATCGCCGACTATATGGGCCTCACGGCCGCGCTGGGCTCTTATTGTGCCGCGTGGTTCCTGCACTTCGTCGGCCTGGAAGGCCCGGCCTATCGCGAGGGCGGGCGCCTGCAGAACTACCGGGGCACGCCGCCGCTGTCGGCCGGCGCTTTCGCGATCCTCGGCGCGCTGGTCCGGGCCGCCGCGGCCACCCTGGAACGCTGGCGCCCGCCCGCCCCGACGGCCGCCGGGCGCGCCCAGCAGCTGATCGCCCTGACCTACCTGACCCTCGAAGAGCTGGCCGCCCCCAGCGGGGTGGCCCAGCTCGATCAGATGCTGCGGGAGACGCAATTGATCATCCACGAAGCGCACGAAGCACACGAAGCAGACGAAAAGATACGAGGAGTTGAAGATACGAGGAGTAGAGGGGATATGTCATGCGGGAGGGCGGAGGGCGGAGGGGTGCTCGGCAGGATTTTGCA
>DATGEF010000789.1:0-6797 GCA_035310405.1 Chloroflexia bacterium
CCCGCCGCCGAAGCGCCCGCCGTAGCCGCCGAAGCACCCGCCGCCGAAGCGCCCGCCGAAGCGCCCGCCGAAGCGCCCGCTGAACCACCGGCCGAATCCGGAATATAAAACTTAGAGGTCTGTAAAGCGGTACGATCTGTACCTTATTAGAAACCCGAATACTAAACGCTGACCGCTGAATGCTGACCGCGGTCCGCGGTCAGCCGATAACTGCGAAACAAGGAAAGGAGCAACTACCATGGCTATGTCTCGGACGGAGATTTTGGAGAGCATCGAGCAGCTGCCCGTGCTGGAGTTGGTCGCGCTGGTGAAGGAAATGCAGGACAAGTGGGGCGTCTCCGCGGCCCCCGTCTTCAGTGGCATGCCGGTGATGGCGCTGCCGGGCGCCGGGGCGGGCGATGGCGCCGCCCCTCCCGAGGTGGTGGAAGAGCAGACCGAGTTCAACGTCGTCTTGACCAACTATGGGGCCAACAAGATCGGCGTGATCAAGGCCGTGCGCGAGCTGACGAGCCTCGGGCTCAAAGAGGCCAAGGACCTGGTCGAGGCCGCCCCGAAGAACGTCCTGGAGGGCGTGAACAAAGAGGCGGCGGCGGCGGCCAAAACCAAGCTCGAAGATGCCGGCGCCACAGCCGAGATCAAGTAACGCTTGCAGATCGGAGGCCGATCTGCTATAATAAACCGCGCCGCTCCCATCCGGGAGCGGCGCTCCCGGGGTGTAGCGCAGTCTGGTAGCGCACTTGAATGGGGTTCAAGAGGTCCCGCGTTCGAATCGCGGCACCCCGACCGCGGCGAGGGGCCGGGGGTCAGGGATCGGCGGTCAGGAGGCACCTGGCCAGCGCGGTCCGGACCCCCGGCCCCTTTGGCGTCGGGATCGCCGTCCCTAAACGCGCACCTGCTCCAGCGGAAACTGTTGCATGTGCCAGGCGGCGGCGGCCTGAAACTGGGCCAGCGCCATCGACTGGTTGCGGGCGATCGCCTGGTAGGCCGCGGCCTGCACCATGGCCGCCACCGCCGCCAGGTTCTGCCCGGTCGCCGCGTCAAACAACAGGCGCCGGTTGTGCAGCAGGCTGCCGCTTTCGTCCGCGAAGATCAGATAGGTGTGGCGCTGGCGGGCCAATTGCAGCACCAGGTTCTGGCCCAATTGCGTGGCGTCGCCGGCCGGGCCGGCCGCTTCGGCGGGGTTGATGAACGTCTCGCCCCGGTAGGGGTTCGCCGGGTTGTCGCGGATCGCCACGTAGACGGCGACGACCAGGCCGGCGGGTGTGGGGCTGGCAACCAATTGGAGGCGGGCGGGCATGGCGAGGGTCGGCAGCTGGTGCCAGCTGCTGCGGCGCGTGGTACTTAACACCGCCACGGTGCGGGTGCCCCCCTCGCGCACCAGCACCAGGCGGCTGCCGGGGCGCGCCGGCAGCAAGGTGCGGAGCACCCCGCTCAGGGTGGTCTCCTGTGCCGACCAGGCGGGGTAGGCGAACGCGTCGTGCCACAGGGGGCCGAAGAAGCTTTGCATCTGCGCTTCCCAGTAGCTCGGGTCCAGGCGGCGGGCGTGCTCGAACTCGGGCGCCGCTTCGGCATAGCCTTCACCATAGCGGCGCGCGACGCCGACAAAGTAGCGGTAGAGGCCCGCGGCCGGCACGGCGGCGGCCGCGGCGCGCAGGGCGGCGGTGGCGGCCTGGCCGGCTTCCGGCTCGACGATCAGCAGGGTCCGGTCGCCGCCGGGCTCACGCACGCCTTCGACGAGCAAGGCCAGCCCGCGCTGGAACGGCGCGGCGCCGGCATCCGCCGGCCATTCCGCCGCCGCCGGGGCGGGCACCACCGGTGGTGCCGCCGGCGGGGGCGCCGGCCGGCTGGGGGCGGGTGGCGCCCCCGCCGGGAAACTGCCGGCGATCATGCTTGACGGCACGGGGGGCGGGGCCGCCGGCGCCAGGGGGGCCGGCGTGGGCGGGGCGGGCACCGGGGCCTCGGCGCCAGGCGGCGGCGCGGCGGGCGGATAGCCGGGCAGGTCCGCGGGGCGCGGATCGGCCGGCGGCTGCACCGGGACGACAAAGGTGTTGGCGATCCGATCGTGCAGGCCCTGCTTATGCTCATCGGACGCGATCAGCAGGAACCCGATCCCGAAGGTCAGGATCGACATCAGGTAGCCGAGGGCGCGCAAGAAGGCGCGGCCCAGGCGGGGCTTGCTGCCGTCGACCGTCACGACTTTGAGGCCCATCATCATCAGGCCGGGGGTCTGGCCGCGCCAGGCCCAGAAGTCGGCCAGGTAGCTGAGCAACACCAGCACGCCGAGCCCGACCGCGCCGCACGCGAGCACGGCGGGGAAGGCTCCCGGGTCCGGCAGCGTCCGGTCGATCCAGCGCCCCAGGAGCACGGCGCTCAGCACAATCAATAGCTCCAGCATGCTGAGCAGCACCAGGTCCACCAGGCCGGCGACCAGGCGGGGGCCCAGGCCCACATAATAGGTGCCGTAGGTCGCGCCGAGCTCGTCCGCGGTGATGCCGGTCTGGTTAGGATAGGCCTCCGGCGGGGGCGCGACTGGGGCCGGCACGTAGCCGGGGGCCGGATAGCCCCCCGCGACGAGCCCGGGGGCGCCGGCTGGGGGATAGCCGACCGGAAAGCCGGCCGGCGGGGTGCCGTAGCCAAGCGGCGCCGGGCCTGGCCCCGGCGGGGCCGCCCGCGCAAACACGCTGGCGACGAAGAGCCGCGCGCCCGTCCGCGAGTCGCGTCCCACCCAGCCGGCGAGTTCATAGCGGGCCGGATCGGTCCAATCCTGGCCCTGGCGCATGCGGGGCAGGGCGTAGCTCCAGATATCGGCCGGCCAGCCCTCCCACACCGCCGCGCTCTGGAGCGGCACGCCGCCGGGCACCGCCGCCGCCTCCGGGGCGGCGGCGTGCAATACCTGCTGTATGTAGTCCGGGCTGGCGGCGTCGCCCTCTTTCCAGACAAATACCTGTACCGGCCGTCGCTCAGCCATACCGCCTCCTGCGCCCCATAAACCGCACCCGCGCCACGTGCCACGCTTTACAACGCATCGTTCCCTCCTCTGCGCACGCGGCTAATAGTTGTGGCCCCCAGCACCCCGCCACACTCCGAACGGCGCGGGCGTTCGGCTTGGACGGGCGCCGATGGGCACGCTCAACGCCCTAGGGGCCGACCCACTGCCGCGTGGCGATGTCGAAGATGAAGACGACGGGCGTGGGCTGCTCAGCGTCGGGTACCAGCGTGAGGCGCGAACCCGACGCCGACACGGTATGCACCGACCCGACTCTTGCCGGGGTCGGATAGTAAACGGCGTAGCCGCGGAGCGTTAGTGTGCGGGTAACTACCACAATCTCACCTTGCCCATCGGTTAATGTGTCTAGGCCGGCATACACCTTGACATACTCGTTGTTCCACACACCGATCCAGCAATTCTTGGCGGCGAACTGATGATAAGCCGCGACGCACTCGTCGTCTGGGAGCAGACCAAGCGGCGGCGGCGGCTCCGGACCGCTAGTAGGTGGCGGCGGGAAAGTGGGATAAACACGCGGCGTGGGCCGGGCCAGCGCGGTTAACATGAGGGGACCTTGCGTTAGTGCGATGCGCGCCCTGACCGCATCTGCTGTTGCGACCATTACCCCTAACGTTGCCTTCATCGAAGCGATCGTAAGCGTCGCTTCCGCTCCGGGCGCGAGGGTTGGTGAAGCGGGAGGCGGCGCGGCAGTTGGCGTCAGTGTTTGTCCAACCCACTGGCGCGTGGCTAGATCAAAAACGAATTGTGCCCCGCTGGTCGATTGGAGTGTGACCTGGGTGCCGTTCATGGCGACTATCGCGACGCGCCCCGCCGCCGGCGGGGGGTAGTACATATCAAATTGATAGGGGTTGTCCGGATCCGTGGTCGGCACGCGTACTAATAGAATGCCGGCCGGATTCTGCGAATCCATGACCTTCCCCGCACAGAGATAGGTTTTGACCCCGGCGACCTGCCCATACCAGGAGTTCATCCCGCGGATGACATTGCAGGGCGGATCCACCTGCGCGTCCTCAAAGAGTTCGCCGCCCCCCAGCGCCCGGCGCCGCATAACCGATGTCGGCCAGGGCGTGAGCGGTACTTCCCGCATCGTTAGGCTCTGGGGATCAAACCCTGGGGGAGTGGGATAAATGGCATTCGCCGTGCTAATGGCTCGCAACCATAAGTCTTGTTGTTGTTCAACAGCGGCTTTGTAGGGCGGCAAACCCGGAATAGGGGTGGCTGTCGGCAACGTCCGGCCAATCGCTTCCGCGGTCGCTTGGAGCGAGGCGTTATACTGCGCGGTAATCTCCGCGGTGCTCAATGGCGGGGGAGTCATGGTTGGCGGCAGGGCAGTGGGTATGGCTAACGAACTCCCGGGTTGGGGTACCGGGGCTCCGCACCCCATGAGCAACCCAGTGCTGAATAAAGTCAGGCTCATAGCTAGCCAGCCATTGCCTCTTCCTGGTCTGTAACTTTGCTTCATGGTCTTTAATTGCTTTGCCATATGCGGGATGCGCCAGGCTCCATCGGGCCTGCCTGGCGCATTGTAGCATAGCCATGCGGGGCGACGCAAGGCCAGGGCCGCGCCCCTACGGACAGGGCTGCCAGGCCTGCACCTGGATCGGGTGCGCCAGGGTCAGGGTGGTGGCGCCGGGCGCCGTGCCCAGCCCGTGGACCACGGCCAGCGGCTGGCCGGCGTGCTCGCGCGGGCGGGCCGCGTCCCAGCAGGTGCCGTTGCTACAGCGCGGCCAGACCTGCACCGTCAGGTGGTAGGGGCCGGGCGGGGCGTTCCCCGGGATGAAGAGGTCGGCGTAGTCGATGATCTCGTCAGTGCCGAAAGTCGGCGTCGGCCGGTAGCCGTTCAGCGGCGCCTGGTCGTACGCCGCCCATTCTTTGCCGCGCGCGTCGAGCAGCCGCAGGGCGATGATATAGTCTTGCGCGGGCACCGGCGGCCGATCGAAGCGCCAGTAGAGGGTGACGGGGAGCCAGGTGGCATTATTGATCTGGTCGCCCCGGCGATCGCGCATCTCGTAGATCGATCCGGCGAAGTTGAAGCCGCCCGCATAGGCCACCGGCTGCGGGTAGACGGGCTTCGGGTACCAGCTGTGCGGCTGGCCGTTGAAGGCATAGCCGTGGATCTCGACCCCGATATACTTCTGCACGTCGAACTGATAATAGCGCGGCTCCGGCCAGATCTGGCCTTCAAAAAATTGCAGGACCTTGCCTTCCGGGTCGTCTTTGTTGGTGCGGTCGGGCGAGGTAATCAGCCAGACGCGCTCGTGGTCCGTGATCGCGGTCTTGAGCCAGTCCGTCAGTTCGCGCGTGCCGAAGTTCGCCGTGTTCAGGTAGGGGATGGCCTCCACGGGCACCACCGGCACGTCGCAGGATGGCGCGTAATAGAGGTCGACGGCGGTCTTCAAGTAGCCGGGATGGACAATAATCACGTCGCGTAGGCGGACATGTTGGCGGACATAATCCAGCGCCTGGCGCCATTGCTCTTTCTGGGGCTGGGGACTGTAGTTGATCTGGGCCAGCGCCACGCCGTCGAGCGCCACGAAAAGTAAGAGCGCGGCCCCGGCCAGCGGCCAGCCGGCCCGGCTCAGCCGCAGCAGCCCGGCCGCCACCAGCAGCAGGTAATACGGCAACACGATGATCAGGTAGCGCGGCTCGAACAGCGGGACCTTCAGGTTCAGCAGGTAGAAGAGCCCGATGGGCGCGACCCAGAGCACGGCCAGGAACGCCCAGGCCTGCCGGTCGGGCCGCCGCCAGGGCAGCAGGCCGAGGCTGAACAGCCCGCCGGCCACGAGCGCCCCGGCCGCCTCCCAGGGCGCCTCGGCCCGGTTCAGGGCAAATTTGACGAAGAGCACGCTCAGCATATCCCAGAGCTGGGCCGTCACCGGCGCGTTGCCGGCGACGTTGCCCACCAGGAAGGCATAGAGTCGTTCCCAGGCGATCGGCAGGAAGGGCACGAACAGCACCAGCAGGGCGATGGCCCAGCGGCGCCGGCGCTGGGCCACCAGCCGGTACGCGGCGACATCGTCGCGCGGGGCGCGGGGCCAGAGCAGCGGGGTGGCGAGCAGCTGCGCGCCCAGGATCAGGATGGCCAGGCTGTGGGCGAACAGCGCGATCCAGGTGGCCAGCACATACGCCGCCCACCACCGCGCCAGCCCTTTCTCCAGGGCCTCCAGGTAGAGCGTCGTGCTGCCCAGGGTTACCAGCACGACCAGCGTATACATCTTGGCGTCCTGCGAGTACCAGATGTGGAAGGGCGACACGGCGAGCAACGCGGCCGCCACCAGGCCGAGCTCACGGCTGAGCAGGCGCTTGCCCATGTAGTAGATCAGCGGCACGGTGGCCGTCCCGAGGAGCAGCGGCAGGGTGCGGACGGCGCTCTCGCCCGTGCCCCGCAGCAGAATCCAGAAATGGAGCAGCAGGGTATAGAGGGGGCCGTTCTCGCCGGCATGCGTAAACGAGAGCAGCAGGGTGCCCAGCGGCGCCTGCGCCTGGCGGATGATGTCCGCCTCGTCGAACCAGAAGCTCTCGGCGCCCAGGTGGTAGGTGCGCAGCCCCGCCGCGAGCAAGGTAAGTCCCGCCACCCAGACCCAGGCCGGGAGGGCCCGCACCCGGCCGGCGACCCAGGTACCGGGCAGCGGGCGCGGCACCCGGGTCACCGCCGGGCTATGTGGCTGTTGCACGCGACCTGCTTTCATTCGCCCCCATATCATTCCCGCTGCCGATTAGCGCATCCCGGAAAATAAACGTATAGGCGGCATCGTGGGTTCTTAATCCCCAACCCCCAACCCCCAACCCC
>DATGEF010000790.1:0-5552 GCA_035310405.1 Chloroflexia bacterium
GACGACTGACGACTGACGACTGACGACTGACGACTACCGTTAGAGGCGGAGTGACCTGTGTTACGCGATAAGAAATTTTGGCTCGGCGTGGTGGTCAGCGTCTTCTTTCTGGTCCTGGCCTTCAAGGACCAGGATTTCGGCAAGATGGGCGACGCGTTGGGCCGCGTGCAATATTGGGCGTTGCTGCCCGCCCTGGCCCTCTATTTCCTGGGCGTCTGGTTCCGGGCCGTGCGCTGGGGCGTGTTGCTCGCGCCGTTGCGCAAGGGGATCCATCCCTATCACCTCTTCAAGATCCTGGCCATCGGCTATATGGGCAACGATATCCTGCCCGCCCGCCTCGGCGACGTGATCCGCGTCTACGTGTTGAGCCGGCGGGAGAATGTGACCAAGAGCGCCACGCTGGCCACCATCCTGGTCGAGCGCATCCTGGACGGGCTGACGATGCTCGGCTTCCTGGCCGGCTCGGCCCTGTTCATCACCCTCGACGCCGCCATGGAGAACACGCTGCGCGGGCTCAGCGTGGTGTTCCTGGTCGGCCTGCTGATCTTCGTCTTCCTGGCCGCCTCGCCCGAGCGCATCGTCACGCTCGTGCAGGTGATCCTGGGGCGCAGCCCCCTCGGGCGGGTGATCCCGCAGTCGCTGCACGAGCGGGCCCTGCATATGACCACCGCGTTCGTCGGCGGCCTGGCTGTGTTACGCAGCTGGCGCGGCGTGCTGAGCGTCCTGGGCCTTTCCGTGGCCGCCTGGGCGTGCGAAGCGGGCATGTATTACATGATCGGGAGCTGGGGCTTCCACCTGGCCACGGCCACTACCCAGGTCCCGCTGCCGATCCACGGCTACACCATGACCACGGCCGCGGCCAATCTCGGCACGCTGGTGCCGTCGTCGCCCGGCTACCTGGGGGTGTTTGACACGATCGCGAAAAACATCCTGGTCGCGCTCTACCATATCGAGAGCAACCTGGCCTTGAGCTATGTCGCCGTCTTGCACGCCGCCCTCTATTTCCCCGTGACGTTCCTGGGCCTCTTCTACATGCTGCGCGAGAGCATTTCCTGGGGCGAGCTGGCCTCGCTGGAGAAAGCCGAAGCGTCCGGCCACGCGGCGATGGTCGACGACGACGGCGAGGAGCCGGCCCCGGGCGCGGATCCGCCGGCGGGCGCCCAGAACGGCGCAGCCCCCCCGGTGCGGGACGAGGCAACCACCCGCGCCAGCCGGCGCTAGCCCGGCGGCGATAGTTCCTTATGCAGCGGAGTATGGCGGCACGCGTGGTGGTGTTCCTGGACGACGGCGGCGTCATGAGCGACAACGCGCGGCGCGCCCCCCAGTGGCAATGCCTGGTCGGCGAGTATTTTGCGCCCATCCTGGGGGGGACGCCGACCGCCTGGGCGGAGGCGAACCGCGTGCTGACGGCCCGCCTGTTCGATCCCGCGGCCTGGCAGGCCCGGCTCCAGGCCGCGCCCGATTATGCGAGCTTCGATCGGCGCTATCAGCTCGATTGGTTAGGCGGGATGTGTGGTCTCCTCGGCATCCCGGCCCCGCCCGAGGCGGAGGGCCGGGAGCTCGCCCGGCGCGCCACGGCGTATATTACGGAGCGCGTCAGGGCGGCGTTCCCGGCCGCCGTGCCCGCGATTCGCACGCTGCACCACGCCGGCATCCCCCTGCACACGGCCTCGGGCGAGTCCTCGGCCGACCTGGCGGGCTACCTGACGGGCATGGGCGTCCGCGAGTGTTTTGGGCACCTCTACGGCCCGGATTTGATTAATACCCTCAAGAATGGACCGGCCTATTATACGCGGATCTTCGCCGCGGCCGGGGTCGCGCCGGCGGACGCCCTGGTGGTGGACGACAATCCGCAGGCGGCCGCCTGGGCGCAGGCGGCAGGCGCCCGCGTCGTGCTGGTCTGCCCGGGGCCCCACCTGGAAGCAGGACCGGCCTGGGTCATCCCTACCCTGGCCGAGCTGCCCGGGATCATCGAGCGGCTGCTGCCCGATGGGGCCGGCCCGGGGCGATGAGCCAGGCCAGCGCCCGACCGCGGGGGGTCGCCGTGGTCGCGCTCCTCCTGGCCGTGGGCGGCCAGCTGCTGCTGGACCGCCGGGCCAGCGTGGGGGCGGCGCCCGGCGGCCTCGTGTTGGGGCTGGGGGCACTGCTGGCCGCCTGGGCGCTGGCCCGCAGCCCGGCGCTCCCCCTGCGTCCGGCCACCTGGCGGACCACCGCCGCCGCCCCTCTCTCCCGGACGGGGGCCGCCCTGCTGATCGGGGCGTTGCTCCTGGGCCTGGCCGCGGTGCCCGGGTTCGTGCGCCTCGCCCAAACCGGCGGCCAGGCCGCTCCGGGCGCCGGCTGGCCCTGGCTCCTCTGGCTCCTGGCCGTCCTCCTGTTCGCCGCCGCGGGACTCGCCGGGACGAGTCGTCAGTCGTCAGTCGTCAGTCGTCAGTCGTCAGACGAACGAGTAGGCAGTAGGCAGCAGGCAGTAGGCAGGGACGAGGGGTTGGGGGTTAGGGGTTGGGGGGCGGACGAACGAGTAGGCAGGGACGAGGGGGCGGGGAACGATGCCCGGATCGCCGATCCCGCCGGTCCCAATCCAAAATCCACAATCCAAAATCCAAAATCGGTAGGCGCGCTCGTTGGGCTCGCGCTGATCGTCGCCGCGGCGGCGCTGCTGCGGTTCTACGCGCTCGACAGCGTGCCGCGCGGCTTCTGGGCGGACGAGGCGATCGCGGGGCTCCAGGCGCAAGACATCCTCGCCCGGGGCTGGCGGCCACTCTTCATTGGCGGGGCCAACGGCGAGCCGGCCCTCTATTTGTATGGCCTGGCCCTGATGATCAAGCTGCTGGGGCCGACCGTGCTCGCGGTGCGCCTGCCGATGGCCCTGGCCGGCACCCTGGCGGTGCCCGCGCTGGCCGCGCTGGCCTGGCCGATCTACGGCCGGCGGGTGGCGCTGGTCGCCGCCGCGTTGCTCGCGGCCATGACCTGGCAGATCAACTTCAGCCGCATCGGCTTCAACGCCGCCTGGTCGCTGCCGGTGGACCTGTTGGCCGGCGCCTGCCTGATCCGCGCCCTGGCGACCGGGCGCGTGCGCTGGTATTTGTGGGCCGGCGTGCTGTGCGGCCTGGGATTCCAGCTCTATTATATCTCGCGCGCCTGGTTGGTGCTCCTGGGGCTGCTGCTCGCCTACCGCCTGGCGACGGAGCGTGGCTTGTGGCGGCGGGCGCGTGGCGGGCTGCTGGGCCTGGGGCTGGGCCTGGTGCTCGGCGCGGCGCCGATCTTGGTCTACGCCGCCGTGCAGCCCGCCGACTACCTGGCCCGCGCCTCCTCCGTCTCGCTGGGCCCGGCGCTGGCGCAAGCCGGCAGTCTCGCGCCGTTGCTGACGAGCCTGGGCGCCCACCTGGCGATGTGGAACGTGGCCGGCGACCCCAACGGCCGGCACAACCTGCCCGGCGCCCGCCTGCTCGATCCCCTGACGGCGGCCCTGCTGCCGTGCGGGCTCGCGCTGGCCCTCGCCCTGGCCTGGGGGCGCCGCCGGGGGCGGGTGCCCGCCTGGCCGTACCTGTTCGCCGCCGCCGGCCTGCTGGTGCTGCTGGCCGGCGGCGTGCTCTCCTCGCCCGACGAAAGCCCGCAGGCGCTGCGCACGCTCGGCGACAGCAGTCTCGTGGCCCTATTGGCCGCCCTGCCCCTCGCCGCGCTCTGGCCGGCCGGCAACACTGACGCCCCGCCCCGGCGCGGGGCGGGGCAGGGGGAGAGGTTATACGCCCCCGCCCTGATTGTCGGGGTGTTGATCCTGGTCTTTGCGGCAAACGCCCGGCGCTATTTCCTGATCCAGGAGCCGCACCCGGCGGTCTACAAGGAGTTCTCGACGCCCGCGCGGCTGGTGGCCGAGCGGATTGCGGCGCACGGGCCGGGCACGGACGACTTTATCGCTGCGGGCCTCTATGAGCAGGCGACCCTCCACTACCTGGCCGGCGGGCCGGTCGGCACCCTCTTCTCCAGCCTGGCCCAGACGCCGCTGCCGCCCGGCGCGCCCGGCCGGGCGGCCATGCTCTTTCTGGACAGCCGCAACAATGGCGCCCTGCCCTGGCTGCAAACACTCTATCCCCACGCCACCGTCGAGGCGGTGACCGGGCCCCAGGGCGGCAACGCCCTCTTCTTCACCATCAGCATCCCGGCCGCCGACCGGGCGGCGCCGTATCATCTGAGCCTGACGCTGCAGGGCGCCAACGGCATCCGTGTCAGCCGTGAGGAGACCGCGGGCGTCGACGTAGATTGGAGCCGGGCGATCCCGGCGGGCCTGACCCTGCCCGTCGAAGCCACCTGGCGGGGGGCCTTGCGCCCCCCGGCCTCGGGGGTATATCATGTACGCGTGGAGCAGAGCACGGGCCTGGCCCATGCCGTGCGCCTGGAGGTGGCGGGCCGGCCACTCGACCCGGCCGGGGCCGACCTGGCGCTGATCGCCGGCCGCTACCCGTTCACACTGACCGTGACGGTTCGGGCCAGCAGCGGCGTCACCCGGCTGCGCTGGGCGCCGCTGGCGGGCCCGCCCAGCGCCGCCCGTCCGCCGGACGCGGTGGTGACGCCGACGCTGCTGCTGGCGCCCGAGTGGGGCCCGCAGGGCGTGACGGCCACCTATCGGGATGGCACGGACCCGGCCGGCCCGGTCGGGTTGGTGCGGGAGGAGCCGTCGCCGAGCTGGTTCTTTTTCTACACCCCGTTCGGGGTCGGGCCTTTTGTGGGCGAATGGGAGGGCACGTTACTGGCACCCCAGAGCGGCCATTACGGGTTCGACGTCGACATCGGCGGCCAACCGCGCCTCTGGCTCGACGGCCGCGAGATGACCTGGACTCCGGCCGGGCGGAGCGTGCTCGGCGTGCCGCTCTTTGCGGCCGGGGCCGACCTGGCGGCCGGCGCCCATCGCTTTCGCTTCCGCGACAGCGCGCCCTGGTGGCGGGAGCCGTGTCTCTTGTTCTGGACGTTGCCGGATGGCGGGCGCGCGCTGATTCCCGCGGACGCCTTCTTGCCGGATTTATGGCCGAAGTAGAGGGAGCGTTGGCATGCAGCATACAGTCACGCGGCCGGCGATCGCGATCCTGGCCCTCGCGCTGCTCGGCGCCCTGCTCGGGCCGGCGGTGCAGTCGGCGCAGCTGGGCGGGCCCGGGCCGGCGCTGCCGCCCCGCCAGGCCGTCGACGTCACCGCCACGCCGGACAGTGGCCTGGGCCTCGATCAGGGGAGCGCGGGCGGCATTGTGCCCGGCGAGGTCGTCGTGCGCTTCAAACCCGAGCTGGGCGCCCGGCCGGTGTCGCCGAAACGCGCCGCGGCCATCCTGGGGAGCACCCGCGCCCTGGCCACCGTGCGCCGCTCCCTCGTCGACCCCGGCAGCTACATCGTCGGCGTGCCGCCCGGCAGCGAGGCAGACACGGCCGCCACGTTAGCGGCCGATCCCTCGGTCGCGTCGGCCGATCCCAACCTCATCCGCCACATCCATGCCCAGCGCCTCCCCGCGCCCAACGACCCGCTTTATGCGCTACAATGGGGCTATGCCCAGGTCAATGCGCCCGCCGCC
>DATGEF010000791.1:0-2188 GCA_035310405.1 Chloroflexia bacterium
AAACACCCGCCCCCGTGGTGCTGTGGGGTGGCAATACTGACACACGCTACAGGTGCGCGTGCTGTAATCTTCCGGCACGTATTCCGTCGCGATCCCGTGCTGCCGGGCCTTGTCCTGGACATAGCCGAAAAACTGGCCGTGTGCCCATTGGCTCATCCGCTGGTTGTGCTGGCGACCTTTGTCGATGCCGTCCGCGATGTCGCGCACGTCCCCGACCGCCAGATGGGCCACGCCCTCGGCCTGGGCAAAGGTGACCAGTTGGCGGCTCGCTTTATGCAAGATATCTCGGCTTTGGCGGTAGAACGTGGCCGACGCGCGGGCCTTGCTGCGTAGCAGTTGCTTGTGGCGCCGCGAACCCGGGGTACATTTCTTGATCCGTACATTCAGCGCTGTGTGCCGTTTGTTACGCAGCCGGTTGACGGAGCGCAGATACCGGCCGTTGATGCTGATCCCCGCGCCGGCGTCGGTGACCGCGGCCGCGATATTGATCTCGCCCAGGTCCACGCCAGCGGCCTTGACGTGGCGATCCAGCGGGGGATTGACCACGCCGGTATCGATCGTCAGGCAGAGTTCATAATGATCGGCCCGCCAGGTCAGTTCGCACTTGCAGATGTCCGCTGCAGCGTACTGCGCCGGTACCGGCAGCACGAGCGGCGCATGACCCCGGCCATTGGAGAGCCGCAGGTTAGTGCCGGCCCGCTGGATGGCGGCTTGTTTCCAGACCACCGTCTGATAGAGCTTATCGCGGTAGGGATACTGGGCGATGGGGTCGGTTTTACGCAGTTGCCGGGCGGTATCCACATTGGCGATCAGCTTTTCGGCGAGGGCTTGCACGGTTTGGCTGTGCAGGGGAAATTGGCCCTTAAACTGGGCTTTCAGCGCGGCCTCGCCCAACCAAATGCCGTCGCGGCTGGCCAGATGGGCGTGCAACATGGCCGTCCAGCAGCGGCCGGCTTCGCGGCGCAAGGCCGCGCAGTGCGCCAACTGTGCAGCGTTGAGGTGCAAATGCACCACCTGGACATGGAGATTGGTCTCGGCCTGACGATAGCCCATATCTGTATGTTATCATGGAAGACAAATCTTGTCCAGACCCGTGTTTAGACCATTGGCCGCCGGCGGGCGCTTCAGCTACAGGGGCTCAAGCCCCGTAGTTTTCGCGCCGCGAGATCTATAGAGCCGGCTAGCGAAAGGATCGAATCTTGGCGACACTCATGGCCTTTCTCGCGCAGGACTTTTATTGGGTGGTGCTGGCCGCCGCCGGGGGCGTCCTGGCACTCCGGGGCCGCGCCCGCTGGCGCGAGTGGGGCCTGGCCGCGGTCCTGATCGGGGGCCTGGCCTGGGGGATCGCCCAGGTGGCCACGCGGCTCATCCAGAGCCCGCGCCCCTTTCTCGAATCCGGCCGCCCCCCGCTCATTCCGAGCGCGCAGGATAACGGATTCCCCTCGGATCACACGTTGTTGCTGGCCGCCGTGGCCGCCGTCGTGACCCTGGTGGATCGCCGCGCCGGCCTGCTGTTTTGGGCGCTGGCGCTCGGCGTCGGGCTGGCCCGGGTCTACGCGGGGGTGCATCACCTCCTCGACGTGGGCGGCAGTCTCGGCATTGCGGGGCTGGCGCTGGGCCTCTACCTGCTCGGCCGGCGGGCCTGGGGGGCGCGGCACCCGCCGCCCGGGATCGCCCCCCCGCGCGATCCGCTGCCCGCCCGCTAGCCTGTCGAGAACCTGTTGGGAACTGATCGGGAAAAGGAGTCTCTTCTGGATACGCTTAGCAGCTTCTTGCCTAGGGATCGGCTCCAGGCGTTGACGACGGGGACCGATCTCGCCGCGCAGGCGACCGGCAGCGCCCTGTTTGCCGACATCTCGGGCTTCACGCCCCTGACCGAAGCCCTGGCGACCGCGTTCGGGGCCCAGCACGGGGCGGAACAGCTGACCCAGCTGCTCAACCAGGTCTACGAGCCGCTGATCGCCGCCGTGCATACGCACCAGGGGAGCGTCATCGGCTTCAGCGGGGACGCGATCACCTGCTGGTTCCCCGCCGATGCGGGCGAGCGAGCAACCGCGGCCGCCCTGGCGATGCAGGCTGCGATGGCCGCCTTCCGGGACCTCCCCCTCGGGGCCGGCGCCACGACCACCCTCACGCTCAAAGCCTCCGTCGCGAGCGGGCCGGTGCGCCGGGTGCGGGTGGGCGATCC
>DATGEF010000792.1:0-8757 GCA_035310405.1 Chloroflexia bacterium
CCCAAACCGGCACGCCAAGGTCCGTGAAGATCGCCTGCGCCTCCTGGAGCAAGGCAGTGGCCTGGGCCGGGTCGCCCGGCGCGGCGCGCGCCAGGAGCGCGGCAGCCCATTCCTCCAGGGTGCGGGCACGATACCAGGGACGCTGCTGCTGGGCCTGCAGTGCGGCGCCGGCCGCGAAGCCGGCCAGGGCGTCTGGCCAGGCGCCCTCGGCGGCCGCCAGCCGCGCCTGCGCCAGCAGCAAGCTGATCTGGTTTGTGAACCGGGGGGCCGGGTCCATGCGTTGCGCGGCCTGGTCCAGCACCTGACGCGCCTCGGCCAGCCGGCCCTGGCGGGCATAGACCGTGCTCAACAAACAGCGCGGCTCCTGGTCCTCAAGCGCCAACGGATCGGCCACGGCGATCGCTTCGAGCAGGGCCAACTCGGCGCCGGCCCAGGCCCCGGTGACCAGCAGCAGCTCGCCCAGGATCAGGTGAATCGCCACGCGGGCTGGGAGATTGGGCTGATCGCGCGCTTCGGCCTGCTGCGCCTCCAGCAGGGCCAAGGCGGCCGCCAGGTCGCCTTGCTGATAGAGGATGGGGCCCCGCAGCAGGGTCACGCCGAGCCGCGCCTCGGTCGGATTATCGATATCGCCGCCCAACTCCTCCAAGCGTTGCAGGATGGCCGTGGCCGCGGCCAACTCACTCCAGAGCACCAATGTCGTACCCAAGGCATAGAGCGCATGGAACTCCTCGGCGGCAACGCCACGCCGCCGGGCCAGGGCGATCGCCTGCTGATAGTGATGGCGCGCGGCGGGCGGATCGGGGACTTCGGCCAGAGCCTTAGCCAGATGCCAGTGGGCGCGCCGCGCGGTCTTCAGCAGGCCCGCACTCTCCGCCAGATCCACGGCTTGGCGCAAGAGCGCGCGGTTCTCGTCCGGCGGCATCTGGCGCAGACTGGCCAGCGTCACCAGGGCGTCGGCGCGCACCTCACCCGCGCCGACCCGCGTGGCCATCACCAGCGCCTGCCGGCCGACAGCTGCGGTCTCGGTCAGGGCGCCGGCGTTGAGGTGGGCGCGCGCCAGCTCGTGCAGCAGGGCGGCCCGGCCGGGCGTCTCCGGGCCCGCCGCGACGGCCGCCAACCCTTCGCGGCAGAGGGCCAGGCGCCCAGGCGTATCGCGCAGCCACCAGGCCGCCGCCGCCATTTGGGCATACAGCCGGGCCACCCGATCGAGATCGCCGTGCGCCAGGTAGATCGGGATCGCCGCGCGCCAGGTCTCCCGCGCCGCGGCAAAGCGGCTCGCGCGGTACAGGGCCTCGCCCAGCCCGACCAGCAGCGGCGCCTGTTCGGCATCCGGTGGGGCCAGGGCCAAGGCGGCGCGGTAATGCGCCTCGGCCTCCGCGTTGGCATAGTTCGTCAGCGCCTGGTCGGCGGCCCGCATATAATAGTGCCGGGCGCGGGCCTCAGCACCCGCCAGCTGGAAATGGTAGGCCAGCAGCGGCGCCAGGTCGGCCAGCCGGTCGGGGTAGATCTGCTCCAGGGTCGCGGCCACGATCTCATGCAGGAGTTTGCGGTCCGTCCGTAACAGCGACCAGTACGCCGCCTCTTGAATCAGGGCATGGCGGAACAGGTACTCCAATTCTAGCCGGGTTGCGACCTGGTGGAGCAGGCCCGCGGCCTCCAACTGGGCCAGAGACTGGTCAAGTGCGCGCTGCATAATGGGTTCCTCTGCGGGCCCGCCGCCGGGTGGCCGCGCTACCCTTGCATTTTAGCGGGTTGTCGGGGGATACGCAACTCAGCGCTTCACCGCGAGTGGGCTGAACCCTTCGCCGAGCACCTCGCGGGCGTCGCCGATGATCACGAAAGCCTGCGGGTCGATCTCATGCACCCGGTCCGCCAGAAAGTTGATCTCCTGCTGGCGGACGACCGCCAGGATGATTTTATAATCCGCGCCCGTGTACGCGCCGCTGCCGTTCAGGAAGGTCACCCCGCGGTGCAGGTCGTCGAGGATCAGCCGGGCCAGGCGGTCGGGCTGCGCCGAGATGATATAGACGACCCGGGTAGTCCGCGGGCCTTCCTGCACCAGGGCGGTGGCCCGGCTGCCGGCGAAGGAGCCGATCAACGCATAGAGCGCCCGGTCGGCGCCCAGGACGAGCGCGGCCAGGGCATAGACGACGACGTCGAAGCCGACCAGCGACTGGTTGAGCGGGATGCCGCGGAAGCGCTGGAGCAGCAAAGCCACGATATCGGAGCCGCCCGTCGTGCCGTACGTGCGGAAGACCAGCCCACCCCCCACCCCGCTGAGCAACCCACCGTAGAGCGTGTAGAGGATCGGCTCATGGGTGATCGGCGGGAAGACGCCGGCCAGCGCGTCGATCAGGACCGAGAGCACCACGACCGCGTAGAGCGTGCGCATCAGGAAGCGCGCGCCGCCCAGCCAGCGCAGCCCGGCGAGCAGCAGGGGCAAGTTGAGCAGGAAATAGGTGAGGCCCACCGGCCAGCCCGTGTAGTGGTTGACGATCAGGGCAATGCCGGTCACCCCGCCCGAGAAGACATTGTTCGGGATCAAGAAGAGGTCATTGGCCAGAGCGATCAGTGCCGTGCCGAGCGTGATCACCAGGTAGGCCTGGGTGCTCTGGCGGATGGCACTCCACGGCAGGCGGCGCAGAGGCCCGGCGGGCCGGGCCGGCGGCAAGGACAACACCGGCGGATCTCCTCCCAGCATAAGCGGCGGCGAGCGGCGAACAGGCCTTGCGCCTGCTACGCCGGAGTCGCTAAGATGCGCTCGATGTCGCGGGCCACTTCCTCGACCCGGAGCCTGTAGGGACCCGCGGGGCGCCGCCCGGCGCGCTCCCGCCAGGCGGCCAGCTGGCCCTGGTATTGGGCCAGCGCCGGGCGGGTATCTTCCCCCAGCAGTTGGTTGCGCAGGTAGGCCACGACGAGCTCGTACCCGACGCCCAGATTTTGCGGCCGCTCCCGCGGCGCTATGCGCCGCAACTCCTGCAGCGCGGCCCGGGCGCGGGCCGCGTCCCCGCTCAGGAAGGCGGCCCAGGCGATCAGCGGCCAGAGCTGGGCGGGCCAGGGCGCGGTGGGGAGCGCCGCCTGGGCCAGGTCGGCCGCCTCGCTATAGGCGCCCTGGGCCAGCCGGGCATTGACCAGGAGAATATGCGCCATCCCCCGCTGCTGGTATGCGACCTGGCGGGCGAACGGCCCGCCGAGCTGGACCCTCCGCGCCTGGGGGCGGCCGGCGGGCCCGTCCAGCACGCCAAGTGCTTCGCGGGCGAAGTGCTCGCTTTCGGCGGCCCGGCCCTCATAGTCGTAGGCGTAGGCGAGCAGGAGCGCCGGCTCGGGCGGGCGCTCGCCGGCCGCGTGCCGCGCCGTCCAGGTGGCGATGAGGGGCGCGACCGGCTCGGTGCGTACCCGCCGGCTTTCGGCGGGCAGCCGGTGGAGGGGGTTCCAGCGCCGGCCGATGCGGCTGGTGGGAGCGAGGAACGCAACCATCAACAACGCCAGCAGCAGCGAGAGCGACACACCCAGGGGAAGGCCCCAGATCAGGGTCGGAAACCGTTGCCAGCTGAAGCCCGGCTCCAGCACCGCTTCCAGCGGATTCTGTGGATTATAATGCACTGGGACCGTGCCCCCCACGGGATAGCGGGCGACCTGCGCTGCCACCCCGGCGCGGCTGGTGTCGGCGTCGCCGAAAAACACCGTGTTGCCGGAGTACGCGGTGCCCGCGACCTCGTAGCTGTAGCCGAGGTTGGTGGAGTACCGCGTGGCGTCCTGGCGGGACTGCTCGACGCTGGCCGCAAAGACCCGGCCGGGCGTCGTCGGCCAGCCCGTACTGCTCATCGCCCGCGACAGCTCGGGGAGGATGCTGAGGACCGGGGCAAATACCAGCAGCAGGAAAAAGGGCGCGCCCCGGGCGAGAAACCAGAGCCAGTATGCCAGAGTCGCGCTTTTCTGCATGGGCACCTCGTTCCCGACATCATTCCCGGCTAGTGTCGCACAAATATTGTACCCCATGCCGGGCCTGTTGCAAAGGCCGGAATCTCCGGAGTCCGGTGGCTGGCCGGGCCAATTATAGTGTATCATGGGCACAACCGATACCGATCGCTACCGGCGCTGTCATGCGGCGGATCGCGCTGACCGCTGACCGCTGACCGCTCGTCCGCTGACCGCCGGCAGCCCAATGAGGAGCCCAACATGGCCGATCCCTACCTCTGGTGGCAAAAAGGGGTGATTTACCAGATCTACCCGCGCAGCTTCATGGACAGCGACGGCGATGGCGTCGGCGACCTGCCCGGGATCACGCGCCGGCTCGACTATCTCCACTGGTTGGGCGTCGACGCCCTCTGGATCTCGCCGATCTTCCCCTCGCCGATGGCCGATTTCGGCTACGATGTGGCCGACTATACCGCGATCGCGCCCCTGTTCGGCACCCTGGCCGACTTCGATACCTTGCTGGCCGCGACCCACAAGCGCGGCCTGAAGCTGATGCTCGATCTGGTGCCCAACCATACGTCCGACCAGCACCCCTGGTTCCAGGAGTCGCGATCGGCGCGGACCCACCCAAAGCGCGATTGGTATCTCTGGCGCGATCCGGCGCCCGACGGCGGGCCGCCCACCAATTGGCTCAGCTGCTTCGGCGGCAGCGGCTGGGAGTTGGACCCGCCGACGGGGCAGTATTACTACCATTCCTTCCTCAAAGCGCAGCCCGACCTGAATTATCGCAACCCCCAGGTGGTGCAGGCCATGCTGGACGCCGTCCGGTTCTGGCTCGACCGGGGCGTCGACGGGTTCCGGGTTGACGTGATCTACTACCTACTGAAAGACGATCAGTGGCGCGACAACCCGGCTAACCCGCTCTATAAGCCGGGCGACAACCCCTATGAGGCTCAGCAGCAAGTCTATACTCTTAACCGGCCGGAGGTGCATGCCCTGATCCGCCAGTTCCGCCAGGTGCTGGATGCCTACCCCGAGCGGATGATGGTCGGCGAGATCTATCTGCCGTATCCCGAGTTGATGCCGTACTACGGCCCCGCCCTGGACGAGTGCCATATGCCGTTCAATTTCGCGCTCGTCCAGGCCCCCTGGAACTCGGTCAGCGTGCGCACAGTGGTCGAGACCTATGAGGCCGCGCTGCCGATGGGCGGCTGGCCGAATTGGGTGCTGGGCAACCACGATCAACATCGCATCGCCAGCCGCATCGGCCCGGCGCAGGCCCGGGTGGCCCAGATGCTGCTGCTCACCCTGCGGGGCACGCCCACCTGCTATTACGGCGATGAGCTGGGGATGCATGACGTCGAGATCCCGCCGCCCCTGGTGCAGGACCCTTTTGAGAAGCAGGTGCCCGGCCTCGGTCTGGGCCGCGACCCCGAGCGGACGCCGATGCAGTGGGACCGCACCCCGCAGGCCGGCTTCTCGACGGTCCCGCCCTGGCTGCCCGTGGCCGACGATTACCCGTTGTTCAACGTCGCGGTCGAAAAGGCCCAGCCGGACTCGCTGCTTATGTTGGTCCACCGCCTCCTGGCCGTGCGCCGAACGACGCCCGCGCTCAGCGTGGGCCGCTACCAGACGGTCCCGACCGAGGCAACCGGCGTCTTTACCTACCTGCGCGAGCACGCGGGCCAGCGGGTGCTCGTCGTGCTCAACTTCGGGCATGGCGGCGGCACCCTGGACCTGAGTCACCTGGCCCCCGAGGGGCTAATCGCCGTTTCCACCCACTTGGACCGCGAAGGGGCCGCGCCGCTCAGCGCCCTCCAGGTGCGGGGCGACGAAGGCCTGGTGATCCGGCTGCCGAGCCCGGCGGAATAGAGGCGCCCCGCTCCCGGCGCGCCGGCCGAGAACACGAAGGAAAATAGCTGATGAGTAAAGAACGGAAACTGACCCGCCTGGCCTGGATCGGGCAGCGGGTCTTCCTGCATGCCCCCGCCGGGCGCGCCGTGATCGAGTCGCTGGTCGCCGGGACGGTGTTTGTCCTCTTTATCTTGCAGCCGCGGTATGCCGGCGCGATCCAGAACGAGGGCTTCATGGCTCTGCTCTCCGGCTGCGTCATGATCTGCGCGCTACACATGCGGCTGTCGCAGGGCCCCTGGTGGCGGCAGATCCTCTATGAGGGGATGGTCGCCCTGGCCCTGGGCATCCCCCTGGCCGGCCTGGCCGGCTTTTACGGGCTCAATTTGACTAACGGGTTACCGCTCCCGCCGCTCGATTCGGGCACCAGTATCCCCCGCAGCGAGATACTGGCGGGCACGGCCGCCGTGACCTTGCTGGGCACGCTGACCTTGTTCAGCATTTACCGCGTGAGCGTGCGGCTCTGGGTCGGCCTGCACCACCGCCGGCGCCGGCAGCTGCGCTGGGCGCTGACCACGGCGCACCTGGTGGTGATCGCCGGGCTGAGCCTGCTCACCACGAGCCCTCTGCTGTGGCTGGGCTGGCAATCGCTGGCCACCTTGCGCATGCAGAACGGCCAGATCGCCCCCCTATATCTGCAGATCCTCTTCGGCATCCCCCCGGTGATCACCTACCTGGTCGTGCTGACCTTCGTGCTGGCCGTGCTCTTGCCGCCCTTTGCCCTCTTCTCGCAGATCGTGACCCGCGGGATCACCCGCCGCCTGGAGGGGCTGGTGGCGGCGACCGCGGCGCTGCAGGCGGGCAACTACAGCGCGCGGATCGCCGTCCAGGGCGAGGACGAGATCGCCCAGCTGCAGACCGACTTCAATCGTATGGCCGCCCAGCTGGAGCATGTCATGGGCGAGTTGGTGGCCGAGCGGGCCAAGTCCGAGCGGCTGCTGCTCAATATCCTGCCCTCGGCCATCGCCGACCGCCTGAAAGCCGAGCAGCGCCCGATCGCCGACCATTTCGCCGATGTCACCGTGCTGTTCGCCGACATCGTCGACTTCACCCATCTGTCGGCTGAGCTGCCGCCGGCCGCCCTGGTCTCCTGGCTGAACGAGATCTTCTCGGCGTTCGATCGCCTGGCCGATCAGCATGGCCTGGAGAAGATCAAAACCATCGGGGACGCTTATATGGTCGTGGCCGGGCTGCCCGAGCCCCGCGCGGACCATGTGGAGGCGATGGCGGCCATGGCCCTGGACATGCAAGCCGAGCTGGCCCGCCACCGCGCGCCCAACGGCGAGCCGATGTATATGCGCATCGGCATCCACAATGGGCAGGTGGTCGCGGGCGTGATCGGCACCAGCAAATTCATCTACGACCTCTGGGGCGACACGGTGAACACCGCCAGCCGCATGGAGTCGCACGGCGTGGGTGGCGCCATCCAGGTGACGGCGACGACCTACGAGCGCCTGCGCCATTGCTACCGCTTTGAAGAGCGCGGCCTCGTGCCGGTCAAGGGCAAAGGCGACATGCTGGCGTACTTGCTGCGCGAGGCGCGGGCGCCCGGCCCCCGCAACGAAGAGCCGGTCTCCGCATAAGCCGCGGGCGACGGCGGCCGCCGGCTAGCGCTTGGCGATGTCATAGGGAATGCCGGAGGCGGCCTCCTCATAGCGGGCCAGCACAAAGAGCAGCGAGGAGCAGCGGTTGAGATAGGTGAGCACCTGCCCGGCCGGCAGGTCGCCCTGGCTGGCCAACTGCACGGCCGCGCGCTCGGCCCGGCGCACGACCGCGCGGGCGACGTCCAGCGCCGCGGAGCCGGCACTCGCCCCCGGCAAGATAAACTGGCGGGGCATCTCGACCTCGTCTTCCAGGGCCGTGATCGTCGTTTCGAGCCAGGCTACCTGCTCCGGTGTGACCCGGTAGGGCAGCTTCTCGACCTGGCCGCCGGGCATGGCCACCTCGGCCATCAGCAGGTACAGGTCATGCTGGACATGGCGCACAATCTCCTGCACCCGGGGCTGCTGCGCCAGGGCGCGGGCCAGGCCCAGCCCGCTGCTCGCCTCGTCGAGGTCGCCGTAGGTCTGCACCCGCAGATCGTATTTGGGGACCCGATCGGGCCCCAGCAGGTCGGTATAGCCCGCGTCGCCGGTGCCCAGCTTGGGGCCCAGGCGGCGCTTTGCGTCGCGGCCGGCAGCCTCATCCCTCATGGCGTCTTGCCTCCCTTGTCTCGTCGATGATCCGCAGAGTACCATGGGGCGGGGAGCTCTGTCAAGCGGGCCAACAAGCCCGGGCGAATTGGCCCGCGCCCAGGGCGCCCGGGGACGGGCGATCGGCCTGTATGAGGAAAGCCTGGGCCTGCTGCGCGCCCTGGGGGTCAAACCCCTGGTGGCGCTGGTGCTGCATAACCTCGGCCTCGCCGTCCTGCCGGATCAGCCCGGCCGGGCGGCGGCCCTCTTCGCGGAAAGTCTGCGTATAAACCAGGACCTGGGCGACCAGCGCGCCATCGCCGAGTGCCTGGCGGGGTTGGTGGGCGTCGCCGCCTACAGCGGCCAGCCGGCCCGCGCCGTGCGCCTGGCAGGAGCGGCGGCGGCGCTATTGGCGCAACTGGGCACCTGCCTGGAGCCGGCCGATCAGCGCCAGTACGACCAGGCACTGGCCGCCGCCCAGGCCCGGCTCGATCCCGCCGCCCGAGCGACCGCCTGGGCTGCCGGCCAGGCGCTCTCGTGCGGGCAAGCCGCCGCCTATGCCCAGGCGGAGGCGGACGATCGGCCCTGACCCGCGCGCCAGAGGCCGGCGCCGACCCGTTGTCCCGGTTTTTGTGCCGCTTGCTGTGCCACTGCCGGGCTAGCGCGCGCCGCCCCGCCCGGGTATGATAGAAAGGTCGCGGAACATCACAGGGACCACCTATCTCTGCCCACCCCCCGCCCCCCGAGAAGACGACTG
>DATGEF010000793.1:0-26886 GCA_035310405.1 Chloroflexia bacterium
CATCCGGGCGGCGGCCTGGCAGGTCGCGCCCGCGCCCGCCGATCTGGAGATGCGACGGGTGGAGATCACCGGGCCGGTCGAGCGCAAAATGATGATCAACGCGCTCAATTCGGGGGCCAGCATGTTCATGGCCGACCTGGAGGATTCGTTATCGCCCACCTGGGAGAACGTGATCGGCGGCCAGGTGAACCTCTGGGAGGCCGTCCGGCGCCGTATCGCCTACACCAGCCCGGAAGGCAAGCGCTACCAGCTCAACGACACGATCGCGACCCTGCTCGTCCGGCCGCGGGGCTGGCACCTGGTGGAGAAACATGTCCTGGTCGACGGCGCGCCGATCGCGGCCAGCCTCTTCGACTTCGGGCTCTACTTCTTCCACAATGCCCAGGAGTTGCTGGCGCGCGGCAGTGGGCCTTATTTCTACTTGCCCAAGCTGGAAAGCCACCTGGAGGCCCGGCTCTGGAACGACGTATTCACGGCGGCCCAGGCCGCGCTGTCCATCCCCCAGGGCACCATCCGGGCGACGGTGCTGATCGAAACGATCCTGGCCGCCTTTGAGATGGAGGAGATCTTGTATGAGCTGCGCGCCCATGCCGCGGGCCTGAACGCCGGCCGCTGGGACTATATCTTCAGCGCGATCAAAAAGTTCCGCAACCGGGCCGACCTGGTCCTGCCCGACCGCGCCCAGGTGACGATGGGCGTCCCCTTCATGCGCGCCTACACGCAGCTGCTGGTGCGCACCTGCCACGGGCGGGGCGCCCACGCGATCGGGGGCATGGCCGCGTTCATCCCCAGCCGCAAGGACGCACAGGTCAACGAGGTGGCGCTGCGCAAAGTCCGCGAAGACAAAGAGCGCGAGGCGGGCGACGGCTTTGACGGCACCTGGGTCGCCCACCCGGACCTGGTGCCGGTGGCCCGCGAGGTGTTCGACCGCGTCGTCGGCGCGCCGCCGCATCAGAAAGCGCGGCTGCGCACGGATGTCCAGGTGACGGCGGCCGACCTGTTGGCGCTGCAGGTGCCGGGCGGCCAGATCACGGAGAGCGGCCTGCGCAGCAACATCAGCGTGGCCCTCCAGTACCTCGATTCCTGGCTGCGCGGCAACGGGGCGGCGGCGATCTACAACCTCATGGAAGACGCCGCCACGGCCGAGATCTCCCGCGCCCAGCTCTGGCAATGGATCCGCCACGGCGCGCGGCTGGCCGATGCCCGGCCGGTGGACGCCGCCCTTTACCAACAGATCCGCGACCAGGAACGGGCGAGCCTGGAAGCGGCCGGCAGCGGCCCCTATCACGACGCCCAGGCCATCCTGGATGGCCTGGTGCTCGCGCCCACGTTCGTCGAGTTCCTGACCATCCCGGCCTATCAGTACCTCGACTGAGCGCCTCCGCCCCCGCCGTCGACGGCTTGCCGCAGCCCAGCGGAGGTGGTATACTGGCGGCGATTCCGGGCCGCGCAGCGGCCGACCACCGCGGCCCCATGGGAGGTTTGTCATGAAAATCACGATCGAGTATTGCCAGGTTTGAAACTATGGCGCCCGTGCCGTCCGTGTGGCGGATGAGCTCCTGATGCATTTTGAGGCGGCCGTCGCCGCGCTCACGCTGGTCCCATCACAAGATGGCCGGTTCGAGGTGACCGTCGACGGGACGCCGGTCTTTTCCAAGGCGGCGCTCGGGCGCCACGCGCGCGAAGGCGAAGTCGTCGAGCTCGTGCGGCCCCTGGCCGCGCAGGCCGAGCACACCATCCGCGAGGGGTTTTAGGAGGGTAGAGAACCGATGGCAGAGACGCAGACCCGGCCCAAAGTGCGCATGACGCGGGGCAAGTTCACTAACATCAACGCGCTCGCCGACGATCACGGCGTGATCGCCGCGGCGGCCATGGACCAGCGCGGCTCGCTGAAGAAGTCGATCGCCAAGGCGCGCGGGGGCGAGGTCAGCGATGCCGACCTGGCGGAGTTCAAGCGGATCGTCACCGAAGTGCTGACGCCCTACGCCACGGCGATCCTGATGGACCCGGAGTATGGGCTGGAAGCCATCAAGCACCGCGCGCCCAACGCCGGGGTGTTGCTGGCCTATGAGAAAACGGGCTATGATGCGACGGTCAAGGGGCGCCTGCCCGACCTGCTCGGCGAGTGGTCGGTGCGCCGGCTGGTCGCGGCCGGGGCGAACGCGATCAAGATCCTCCTCTATTACGACGCCGACGACGCCCACTGGGTAAATGCGATCAAGCACGCCTTCATCGAGCGGGTGGGCGCCGAGTGCCGCGCCTACGATATCCCCTTCTTCCTGGAGCCGCTCGCCTACAGCGACGACATCCCCGACGAGAAAAGCATCGAATTCGCCCAGGCCAAGCCCGATAAAGTGCGCAAATACATGACGGAGTTCTCGCAGCCGCAGTACGGCGTGGACGTGCTCAAGGTCGAAGTGCCGGTCAACATGCGCTACGTCGCCGGCGCGCAGGCCAATGCCGACGGCCAGGTCGCGTATACGCGCGAGCAGGCGATGCAGCTCTTCCGCCAGGCCGCGGCCGCGAGCCAACTGCCCTTTATTTACCTCAGCGCCGGCGTGAGCGACGACGTCTTCCGCGAGACCCTGGAGCTGGCCGCCGAGGCGGGCACGCCCTTCTCCGGCGTGCTGTGCGGCCGCGCCACCTGGCAGGATGGCGTCCCGATCTACGGCAAAGACGGCCCGGACGCCCTGCGTGCCTGGCTCCTGGACCGCGGCGTGGCCAACATCCAGGCACTCAATCAGGTGCTGCGCCAGGGCGCCCAGCCCTGGTGGAACTTCTACGGTGGGAAAGATAATATCGAGGTGGTCGATAAATAAGGGAATCGCGCGTCCTGCACCAGCGCGTAAGGCGTAAGGCGTCAAGGGAGCGTGGCGATGAGCGAGACCGGCCAGCAGCTGGCCCAGCTTGAGACCACCGGCCTGCTGCGCCGGACCCAGGTCCAGCCGGATCTGGAGTATCTCTTCCGCCACGCCCTGGTGCAGGACGCGGCCTACGCCTCGCTGCTCAAGGCCGACCGCAAACGGCTGCACCAACTGGTCGGCGAGACGCTGGAGCAGATCTATCCCGACCGGCTGGACGAGCTGGCGTCGCTGCTGGCCCGGCACTTCCGTGAGGTCGGCCCCGACTCCCGCGCGCTGCACTATTACACGCGGGCCGGCGACCTGGCGGCGCAGCAGTACGCGATCCAAGAGGCGCTCGCGCATTACACGAGCGCCCTGGACCTCGCCCAACACAGCGATCCGGCCCCGGCGCTCTACCGCGCCCGCGGGCAGGCCTACGAGACTCTCGGCGACTTCGCCCGCGCGCTGGCCGACTTTGAGGCGGCGCTGCGGGCCGCCCAGGCCCAGGCCGACCGCCCGGCCGTGTGGCAGGCCCTGATCGACCTCGGCTGCTTGTGGGCGGAGCGCGACTACACGCAGACCGGGGAGTATTTCGTGCGCGCCTTTGAGTTGGCACGCACCCTGGATGATCCCCTGATGCGCGCGCACAGCCTCAACCGGCTCGGCAACTGGCGCCTGAATATGGAACAACCGCTCGCGGCCCGGCAGCAACACCAGGAAGCCCTGGCCATTTTCCGAGAACTGGCCGACCGGCGGGGCCTGGCCGAGACGCTCGACCTGCTGGGCATGACCAGTTACATGGGCAGCGATCTGCAGGACAGCACCGTGTATTACCGGCAGGCCGTCGCACTCTTCCGCGCGCTGGACGATCGCCCCGGCCTGGTCTCCAGCCTGGCCACGCTGGCCCTCTGCAGCGCCAATTATCAAAATAGTGTGATGGCCCCGGCGACTATCGCTACTGCGGAAACCGCCCGGGCCGGCGAGGAAGCGCTGCGAATCGCGCGCGCCATCGGCTCACGCGCCGGAGAAGCCTATGCCCTGAACAACCTGGGCCTTTGCCGCGCGACAGCGGGAGACTACACCCACACCCTGGCTCTGTTACAGCAAGCGTTGGCCTGCGCCGAGGAAATCGGGCACCGGCAGTGGATGACCCTCGCCCACTTTGCCCTGGGCGCCCTCTACCAGGACCTGTTTGCCCTGGACGCGGCCCGGCAGCAGCTCGAAAACGCGCTGGTCTTAGCCCAGCAGATCAACTCCCGGTTTTGGGTCCGCTGCACGACGGGGCAGCTAGCATCCACCTGTATCTTACAGCACGATTTCGCGCGGGCCGCGGCGGTGCTGAACGCCGCCCTCGACCCGCAAACCCCCGCCCAAACGGTCGGGCAACGGCTGGCCTGGACGGCGAGCGCCGAGCTGGCCCTCGCCGCGGGGAACCCCAGCCAGGCCCTCCAGATTGCCGACCACTTACTGGCCTCGGCGGCGCACCTGGCGGACGGGCGGCCGATTCCGCGGGTGGCGCAACTGCGAGGTCAGGCGCTCGCCACCTTGGGGCAGACGGCCGCCGCCGAAGCGACCCTGGCCGCGGCTCAGGCTGGGGCGGCGGCCCAGGGCGCCCGCCCGCTACTGTGGCGGATCGAGGTGGCCCAGGGCCAGCTGTACAAAACCCAGGCGCGCCACGCGGAGGCCGCCCAGGCGTTTACGTCCGCCTCGCAGATTGTCGAAGAACTGGCCGCGCGGGTGCCCGGCGCAGCCTTGCGGGCCAATTTCCTGCGCGGGGCCAAGGCGCTTTTCTTGCAGCAAATGCATGGATCTGCACCCTCAGCTTAACCGGCTGGAGACCACCGGCCTGCTGCGCCTGGCCCAGGTGCAGCCGGACCTGGAGTATCTCTTCCGCCACGCCCTGGTGCAGGACGCGGCCTACGCCTCGCTGCTGAAGGCCGACCGCAAGTGGCTGCACCGCGTGGTCGGCGAGACGCTGGAGCGGCTCTATCCCGACCGGCTGGACGAGCTGGCGCCCCTCCTGGCGCGGCACTTCCAGGGAGCCGGCGCGCCGGATCAGGCGCGGTACTACTTTACCCGGGCCGCCGACGGGGCGCTGAGCCATTATGCCAACGCCGAGGCCGAGCGGTACTACCGCGCCGCCCTCGCCCTGGCCGAGCCGGGCGGGGGCCGGGCGGGGTTGCTCGCCGGGTTGGGGGAGGCGCTGGCCAACCAGAGCCGCTTTGCCGACGCGCTCGCCACCTGGCGCGCGGCCATCGACCTCTACGCCGCGGCCGGCGATGCGGATCACGTCGCCCGCCTGTACGCCCGCTCGGCCCGCGTGGCGGCGGACGCCGGCGATCCGCCCTGGAGCCTGCGCCTGGCCCAGGAAGGCCTGGCCGCCCTGGCCGGCGGGGCCGAGACACGGGGCCAGGCAGCGCTGCTGCGGACGGCGGCGAGCGCGTACCATCTCAACGGCCGGTCGGCCGACGCGCTGCCGCTCTGCCGCCAGGGGCTGGCCCTGGCCGAGCGCCTGGGCGACCGCGAAGAGCAGGCCGAGTCGCTCACCACGCTGGGCCTGCTGCCCAACCAGCCCGTCGCGGCGCAAATGGCGGCCTTGACCCGCGCCGTCGAACTGGCCGAGTCCGCCGGGCTGTTGGCCGCGGCCGCCCGCGCCCACAACAATTTAGCCGTGATTATCGAGAACAGTGTGGGCGACCTCGCCGCGGCCCGCGATCACTACCAGCGCGCGGTGGCGCTGGCCCGGCGGCGGGGCTCCGCGGCCCACGAGCTGCTCTACCTGCACAACGTGATCAGCGTCGCCCTCTGGTCCGGCGATCTGGCCGGGGCGGGCAGCACGATCGCCGCCGGCCGGGAATTGCTGCGCACGCTGGGCCAGCCCGCCGAAGGCACGCGGGCGTTGCGGCTCAGCGAGGCGGCTCTCTTACGCTACCGCGGCGAGTTGGGCGAAGCGCTCCGGCGCTTGCGGGCCTGCCAGGCCGGGGCTCAGCTACACGGCGACCTGCAGATCAGCGGCATCGCGACGAACTACCTGGCCGAGATCCTGTTCGAGCAAGGCGACTGGCCGGCCGCGGCCGGCGCGCTCGACGACGCCCTGGCCATCAGCGACCAAGGCCTGGGCTGGGGGGGCGTGGAACCGCGCTGCCTGTTGAGCGCCGTCTACGCCCGCCAGGGCGAGGCGGCCGGCGCCCAGCGCCTGCTGGACGCGGCCCGCGCACAGGCCGGCGACGCTCCCGGCCCCTACGAGGCCAAAGTGCTGGCGCTAGCCGCGGGCCGCCTCGCCCTGGCGGAAGGGCGGCGCGACGCGGCGCTCGCCGCGTTCGCCGACGCGGCGGCCCTGGACGCCCGCCTGGGCATGCCCTGGTATCGCGCGCGCACGCTGCAGGAGTGGGCCGCGGCCCACCTGGCCCGCGGCACTGTCGCCGACTACGATCGGACTGTCACGCTCCTGCAGGAAGCGTTGGCGATCTTCGAACAGATCGGCGTGCCCTACTACGCCGGTCTGGTGCGTGCCCAGCTGCCATCACGCAGGCCTGAGGGCTGAGGGCGCTGGCGGCCTGGCACGGCCTGGACATGCGCTAGTATCAGGCGCGCACGCTGCAGGAGTGGGCGGCCGCCGTTCTGTCTTTCGGGCGATGGTGCTTCTGGTATAATGGCCGCAGGACGCGATGCTATTTGCCGCACGGACCACGGATCTGACGGGGTAGCTGAAGGAGGATCGATGGACCTGATGTTGAACGGGCCCCAGCTCCAGCAATTGCACCGGGCGCTGCTGGATGCCTTTCCCACCCAGAGCGAGTTGACGCAAATGGTGCGCTTTGGGCTGAGCGAGAACCTGGAGGCCATCGCCGGGGGCGGCACCCTGAGCGCGATTGTGTTCAACCTGCTGCAGTGGGCCGGCGCCCGCAACAAATACGCGACACTGATCGGCACGGCCCGGGCGGCCAATCCCGACAGCCGGCTCTTGCGGGACTTCGCGGCCTCCGTGGGCCTCGGCGATCCCCCGGTCGCCGCGGTGCCCGCCAGCGCCGATCCTGCCCCCGTCCTCGCTCCGCCGGCCAATCCACCGCCGGCGGTCGTGCCCACTGCCACCGCCGGGAGCGACCCGGCGATCCACTATGATATCTTCGTCAGCTACGCTGCCCCGGACCAGAACCAGGTGCGCAACGAGCTGCTGCCGGCCCTGGAAAAAGCGGGGCTGACCGTCTGCCTTGACCGGCGGGACTTCCAACTCGGGCTGCCCATCGTCGAGAACATCGAGCAGGCCATCGCCAACAGCCGCTACACGCTGTTGGTGTTGACCCCTAGCTGGGTGACGAGCCAGTGGACGCGATTCGAGGCGCTTTTGACCGCCAGCGATGACCCGGCGGGCCAGCGCAGTCGCGTCATCCCCTTGCTGCTGGAGCCGGTCCAGCTCCCGGCGCATATCCGCTATCTAACCCCAGCCGATTTCACCGACCCGGCCGAGCGGCCGGAGCAGCTCGCCCGCCTGATCCGCCAGCTCAAGAGCCCGGCCGCGCCCGCCGGCCCCGTGGCGACGGAGAGCCCACCCGTGCCGGCGCCGGAGTCCCCGCCCACGACGCCCAACGCGAAAACCGATACCGGATTGTGATCGCTGTGCTCAGAACAAGCTTATTCCGTACCAGCGTATGCCTTCGTGTTTCTTCGTGTCCTTCGTGGATGCTTTATGGCGCCCGAGCGGGGCGCGAGTCCGGCCGGGCGGGCCAGAGGATGCCGCGCAGCCAGGCCAGCAGCACCAGCAGCAGGCCCAGGGGAATGAGCGCGGGCCGGCGCTGCCAGGCGCCCGTGTGGGTGACCACGGTGCCCAGCGCCCGGAGCGCGACGACGGGGGGCGTCATATAGACGCGGATGTAGCGGCCGGCCGGCGAGTGTTTGTAGGGCTCCAAGTCGACCAGGCGGGTGATCAGGGCCGAGGCCAGCACTGCCGGCGCCAGCGCGGCGATACTTCCGGCCAGCGGCTTGTGGTGCCAGAAGAGATAGAGGGACACGACCTCCGCGCTGATATCGGCCGCCAGCTTGAGCGGATGGATCTGATGATAGAGCACCTTCTCTTGCGGGGTCATGGGTATGCTCCTTTCGCCCGTCGGGCGGCGCCATTATCCTACAGCCGCGCCCCTACACCAGCCGCATCGCTCCTCTGCGGCCCACCCGCGCGGCAACAGCTTCGAGGGCCGAGCCCTCTCCCACAGCCGCGTCAGGCGCGGGCCATGGCCCATCACCGACGCCCCGTTGCATACACGATCGGGTCCACTCCTGAACCCATCAGGCGGGTCTGAAACCTGCCTCTTACCCTGGCCGCCTGCCCCGCTGCGGCTTACGCGAAACAAGTACAGGCCCGCGGCCGCGTGCCGTATACGCATTACCAGCCCGCGTAGGCGGGCTGCGCCCGGCGTTGCCGCGGCTTCAGCCGCCGGGCATCCGCCCCAGGACCGTGTCGCTCCCACTTTCAACTCAGGACTTTCAACTCAGGACTTCGTCTCGCGCCAGGCCCTCCGGGTAGGCCAGCAACAGGATGCGGTAGGGATGCTGGCCAGGGTGATCGGCGCGGCTGGCGCTGTCGAACTCCAGCAGCACGGCGTGCAAGCGGGCCAGCAGGCGCGCGTAGCGCTCGGGCGTGAGGCGCAGCGTGACCTGCTGCACGACCAGGGGATCGCCCGGCGCGCCGTCGAGCTGGCGGTGCAGCTGCTGGAGGTAGCCCTGGATGGTCGCGTCCAGCTCCGCCGCCACCCCGGCGGCCTCGGCGGGCCCCCGGCCGGCCGCCTCGGCGGCGACGGTGCGGGCGATGCGGAAGCGCGCGGCCACCGCGCGATAATATTTTTCGACGATGCTGCCCTGGGCGCGCTGCTCTACCAGGCGGCAGAGGCCGGCCGACTCGAGCTGCTTGAGATGATAGTGGGCGCGGGACGGGGCCATGTGGAGCACGGCGCCCAGCTGGCTGGCGGTATGGGGCGCCGCGATCAGCTGCTCCAGCATGCGCATACGGAGCGGGTTGCTGACCGCTTTGAGCTGCGCGGTGCTGCTGATGACCTGCTCGGAGTCCACAGGGCGCCGCTAGTTCAGGCGGCCGCGCCAGCCGGGCAAGAAGCCGGCGGGCAAGAGGGGGTCGGCGACCGGCTCGCCTTCCCGGGCCAGTAGTTCGAGCAAGCATTCGCCGGCCTCGGGATCGAGCCGGCCCTGCTCGGCCAGGGCGTCGATCCCGCCGCGCAGGTCCAATAAGAGAAACCGCGGCACGAGCACTTCGATCTGGCCGCCGGCCCAGGCGTCGAGCATGGGGCGGAGCTCTTTGCCCGCGCCGATCAGGTAGGTGAGGAGGAGGTGGGTGTCGAAGGTCATGCGCGGCACCCCCCCGGGGCCCGGGGCCTCGGTCAGGGCCGCCGGCAGCTCGCCACCAAAATGGGGTAGCCCGGCGCTGACGCCGCGAACGCCCGCCTGCCCGGTGCGCAACCGGCTGCGCCCGACCAGCTGGGCCTGCTTAGCCACGTCGCGCGCCCGCTCGTCGCTGAAGCTGTTGACCAGCGCCGCCTCCTCCGCCGCCTGGTGGATGAGATCGAGATCGCGCCGGAACCGGATCTGCCGCTGGCCCTTGAGCCGCTGAAAGGTCTGGTAGTCGCCAGCCGAGATCAGCACCGCCACCGGGCGGCCCTCGTGCTGCACGACTACCTCGCGGCCGCTTTCGGCCACCTGCTCCACGAGCCTCTTCGCCCGGCGGGCGAACTCGGTGCCATCCATTTGTTCCACCATCCCTGCCGCTCTCCCGTCTCCCGGCCGCCGTGCCCCGGCGCCCCGCTGCGGCCATTATACGCCGCGGGCGGGCCGGGTGTCCAGGGCGAGTAGGCAGTAGGCAGTAGGCAGTAGGCAGTGAGACGACGGGCTGGGGCCGGGAGCGGCGGGGGCGGCGTTACGGGCGGGCTGGGCGGGCTGGGGACGTGGTACAGATCGGGAAGAAGGTGATCGCGATCACTTTGGCGGTCTGGCTGCGCGTCATCCCGGCCTCCGGGCGGTAGGTGGCGTCGCTATAGCCGCTGATCACGCCATGCGCCGCCGCGCGCTCGACATAGAGCCAGAAGGGGTCCGCCGGGGGCACATCGCCAAACGTCTGCTGGGCCGCGGGGATCAGATCGCTATAGCCGGCCGCGTTGCTCACGAGCTTGGCGACCTGCCCGCGCGTCACCGCGTTGCCCGGCTGGTAGGTCCCGTTGCCGTAGCCGCTGATCAGGCCATGCGCCGCCGCGCGCTCGATATAGAGCCAGAAGGGGTCCGCCGGGGGCACATCGCCAAACGTCTGCTGGGTCGCGGGTATCGGGTCGCCGTATCCCGCCGCATTCGCGATGAGCTTCGCCATTTGCCCCCGCGTCACCGGCCCGCCGGGCCGGTAGGTGCAGTCGGCGTAGCCGCCGACGATGCCGCGTCCGGCCAGGCAGGTCACGTACGGGTAGAAGGGATTGTCGCCCGGCACATCGCTGAAGACCCCCGCGGTGCAGGGCGTGGGGGAGGCCGCGGGAGTCGAGCTGGCCGGGGCGGGGGTGCTGGTCGCGGGACTATCCGCGAGCTGGTAGGTGCGGATATAATCGACCTGCAAGACGGCCGGGAAGGGCGTGGTGGCGTCCGGGCTGCCGGGCCAGTCGCCGCCGATCGCCAGGTTCACGAGCAGGAAAAAGGGGTGATCAAAGACCCAGGGCGCTCCAGGCGGCAGATCGGCCGGGGTGCGGGTTTCGTAGAGCACATCGTCGAGATACCAACTGACCCGTGTCGGGGACCATTCGACGGCGTATAGATGGTAGGCATCGGCCAGTTGCGCTCCGTTAGGCAGGGTGTAGCCACCGGTGATGCCGGTATCGGTGTAGCCGGGACCGTGAATCGATCCCCAGACGGTGCCTGGATCATTGCCGACACTCTCCATCACGTCGATTTCGCCCCCTTGCGGCCAGGAGACGATATCGGTATTATCGCCTAGCATCCAGAAGGCCGGCCAGGTGCCCTGACCGGGGGGAATTTTCATGCGGGCCTCAAAACGCCCGTAGCGCTGGGTAAACTTATGCTGGGTCGTCAGCCGGGCGGAAGTGTAGTCGCGGGTGATGCCGTCGTCGCCGGTGTAGGTTTCGCGGCGGGCGGTAATGTTCATGTGGCCCTGGCCATCCAGCGCCACATTTTGCGGGCGGCCGGTATAGGTTTCGAGCTCGTGATTGCCCCAGCCATCGCCCCCCGTCTCCAGGTTCCAGACGGCGGGATTGGGCAGCGCCCCGGCCGCGCCGGCGAACTCGTCGCTCCAGGCCAGGGTCCAGGATGAGGCGCGCGTGGGCAGCGGCCGGACCGACACACCAGGCAGGAGAACGATCAGGGCCAGCGTGAGAACCGCCCCCAGAAAGAGACGGTGCCCGCGGGCGCGGCTGCACAAGGCACCGACCGGAGAAAATAGACGCATCACCCTGTCCCCTTTACACTTCAGACGGCGAGTCCAGGTGATTATAGCGCCTTACCGGCTGGTAAGCTATCCCCCAGAGGTCCCGGTCGCTGGTAGTATGTTTGGGCAGAGGGTCGCCCGCCAGCCCGCGGAGGCGGGCTTCGGACCCGTAGCCGCGGCTTGAGCCGCCAGGCGTCCCGCCCCAGGACTGTGCGGCGCGCGGAGGTGCTGCCCAGGAAAAGCCGTAGGTACGCCCCAGGCGCGCGCCTGGGTTGGCCGCGATTACGGCGTGACCGTCAGGATGGCGGACATGCCCTGGCCGCCGGGCCCGCCGTGCAGGGCGCAGTAATAGGGGAAGCGGCCGGCCCGGGGGATCGTGACGCTGAAGCTTTGCCCGGGTTGGATCACGCCGCTATCCCAACTATTGTCGTCGGCCGTCGCGGTGTGTGGGATGGTGTCCTCGTTGACCCAGGTCACCCGCGTGCCGGCCTTGACGGGGCCCGACGGGGGGCTAAACTGCGATTGGCGAATCAGGATCGTGACCTGCGCCCCGCCCGCCGGCAGCGGGGTCGGCGTCGGCGTCGGAGGCGGGACGGTGGGCGTCGCGACCGGCGTCGCCGGCACCGGGTTGGCGGGGCGGGGCGTGCCGGCTGCCCCGGCCGGCGTGACCACCTGGAGGTCGATCTCGGCCATAAGTTGGGCCTGGGCGTACCCGGCCCGCACGCCCCCACTGCCCCGGACCGGCCGGACCTGCCCGTCGCTGCCCGCGACGCCCTGGAGCAGCGCGGGCGCCAGCGTCCCGATCTCGCGGACGAGGGGCGCCGTGGTCTGGAGGTCGCGGGCCGGGATCAGGGCGAGCGCGCGGTCGCGGATGGTGCTGGCCCACTCGGCGACGTTACTGGTGGTAATCCCGAGGGCCGCGGCCTGATCTTTCAGGGTCGCGGGGGCATCCGCGGCGGCGGCGGCCAGATCGGCATGATCTTGCGCGCCGAGCAGATAGCCCGGGAGGTCGCCGTTGGGCAACAGGCCGAAGCCGTCGCCGGGGTTGGTGATCTTGCCGTCCTTGTTCAGATCGCCGTAGTCGCGCCCATGCACACCTTCGATCAGGTTGACCAGATGCTCGGCGTGCAGCTTGACGCCGGCCAGGCTGCCGGCCGCCTGAGATTGGCTGAGCAATACCGCGTGGGCGATCAGCTCTTTGACCTGATCGCGGAGCCCCACTTCCAACCCCGTCTTGTTGGGGGTTTCGGGGAAGCTGACCAGCAGGTGGCGGATGTGGATCAGGGCCAGCGGCGGCAGCTGGCCGGCGAGGATGCCGGCCCCGGCCGGCGCGCGCGGCGTGCTTTCGGGGTCCTCCAGGGTAATCAATGCCCCGTCGTAGGTGGACAGCAGGTTGGCGGCCTGCGGGTCGTCATAGATGAGGGTGGCCTGGCCGTCCGCACCAGGCACCAGGCGCCCGAGTCGCAGGCTGGTTCCGCTGGCGCTGTCGCTCAGCCAGGCGAAGAGCGCGCGCCCCACCGGGCGCGTCGCGAGGCCAGTGAGGGAGACCACGACCCGATCGGACGCTTGCTGATGATCCTGGAAGCGCACGGTGCCGGCCATCCCCGCCCCGGGCAACGCGGTCGCCGAGGGGGGGGCGGCCACGGCGGTGGGGGGCAGGGCGGGCGTCGCGGGACCGCCGGTGGGCCCGGCGGGCGTATTCGCCGGCGTGGCTTGCGCCGTGGCCTGGTTGCCCACGATGGCGACGACGGTGGCCTGCACATTGGGCGTAGGAGGCGGGGTCAACGCCCCGCTGGCAAACAGGCCCAGGCTACCGACCAGGAAGATCAGCAGGGCCACCCCGGCCCCCACGATCAGGGCGATCCGGCCGCCGGCGCGGGCCGGCGCCGGGACAGAACGCGGGGGAGCGGCCGCCGCGGGACCCGCGGCGGCCGGGGGCGGCGGGGCACTGGCGTGCGGCGCTGCGGCCGCCAGGGGCGGCGGGGCACTGGCGTGGGGCGCCGTGGAGGGCGGGGCGGCCAGGGGCGGCGCGCTCACCGGGGCCGAAGCCGCGGGCGCCTGGGAGGCGCCAGTCGGGGGCGCCGAAACCGCGGCGGGGCCGGGCGCGCCCACCCCCGGCCGGGTTCCCCCACCGCCGGCCAGCGGCCGCGAACACTGGTCACAATACAGGGAGCCGGCGGCATTGGCTGTCCCGCAATTCGGGCACACGATGGGATCGCTCATATGGTACTATACCAGTTTCACCGGGGCTGGTCAACAGTGGGGGCTAAACTCCACCCTGGGATTACAGATAGCGCAGCATTACCTTGATGCCCGGGATGCGCATGCCGGCAAAGCGTTGCTTATCTTCGGGCAGGAGGCCGCCCAGGCGGCGGAAGACGAGCCAGAAGAGGATCATGGCGGCCAGGATCAGGCCGCCATTGGCCAGCACGCGGAGAATCCAGGAGAGACTCAAGAGGGGGACCGGGTCGTTCGGCAGGAGCAGGGCGAGCGGGCCGACGATAGCGACGAACGGCAGGGTGGCCAGGGTGACTTTGCCCAGGAAGGCGATCGGGAACGTGAGGCCGAGCTGGCGGAGCCCAAAGGCCAGCGCGACGAGCCGGGAGCTGAGCGCGGCGCCGGCCACGGCCAGGGCGACCCCTTGCACATGGAACGGCGGCTCCAGGAGCAACAGCAGCGGGATGCTGGTCAGCGTAAAGGCGCGGGCGATCAGGACCGCGCGGTGCTTCTCATAGACCAGCAGGACCTGCAGGGCCACGCCGACCAGGCTTTCCCCGAACAGGCCGACCGTCAGGATCACGCAGGCCGCCAGGGCGGGTGGCAGCCGGTGGTCGGTCAGCACCTGGCCGTGGCGCACCTGGCCATAGAGCAACATCAACAGGTTGCGGGCCATCAGGATCAGGCCGGCGCCGGCCGGCACGAGCGCCAGGATCAGGAAGCGGGTCAGGCTGGTATAGGCGGTGCGCAGGCCGTCAATGCGGTTCTCGGCGTAGAGCCGGGCGAACAGCGACGCCTGCACCCCGGTGAGCGGCACGACCAGGGCCTGCAGCAGCTGGCGCACGAACTGGAAGGCGAGCGCGGTGAGGGCCACTTCCACCGTCTTGCGCTTGGGGTCCAGGATCAGCAGGCCGAGCATCAGGACCATAAACGGCTGGTCATACAGCGCGGTGGAGATATTGATGACATACATCATCGCCGAGTAGGCCGTGAAGCGGCGCCAGACCGACCGCCCGGATGGCCGGCGCGGGCCGGCGGTCGCCTTGCGCGGGTCGACCACGCGCAGGCCCAGCCGTTCCTCCGCCAGGGCGCGAAACATCAGGCGCAACGAAATGGCCACCGAGATCGCCGTGCCCACCAGCAGCGCCAGCAACGCGCCAAAGACGCCAAAGGGCACCACCAGCGCCGCGCGCAAGCCGGGGATGAGCAGCGCGTTCAGCACGTCCAGGGCATTGGTCATCTTCTGCCGGAAATAGGCATAGAGCACCTGGACCGAGACATCCGAGGCCGCGCCGAGGATCAGCATCGCGGCGATCATGCCGAGCAGCAGCGGCCCGGGATCGCCGCCCACCACCGGCAGGGCTTCGGCATCGCTCAGGTGCAGCTGGGTGATGAAGAACCCGGGAAAGACCAGCAAGACGCCGACGAAAGGCAGCATCGTCAGCGCCTTGATCAGCGAGACGCGGCGCAGCAGCCGGCTGAGGCCGGCCCGGCCGCCGCTCATCTCAAACTCGGGGATGAAGCGCGGCAAGGCCCGCTCCACGCCCAGGTCCGATAGCAGACCCAGGATACTCAGCAACGCGCTCAGCTCGGTGAGAATCCCGAACTGGGGCAGGCGCAGCACGCGGATGACCACGATCGAGGCGACCAGCCGGGCCAGCAGCTTGAGCGGCAGGAAAGCGGCGTTCCAGAACGCGGCCAGCGAGGCCCGCTCGACCAGCCGGCCGTCGCGCCGGGGGGCGCTGCCATCCGCGGGCGGGTCGCGGGCGGGGACGCCCCGTTCATCGCTCATCGAACGCGTCTCTCTCCTGCGCTAGACACATGTGAGTAGGCCGGCTCATGGCGCGGGGTCGAGCGCCACGCTGTCGACTTCGACGCCCAGGGCGCGGATATCGGCGCTGACCTCGGCGGCGGCCGGCGACCAGGTGGTCGAAACCAGGTGCAGCAGCAGGTAGTGCGGGTTGGCCGGGTCCGGCGGCACACTGGACGGCACCGGGATGGTCACGTCCTGGAAAGGCGCCCCCGGCGCCAGGGTCACCTGCCCCAGGGGCGGGCCGCTGCTCGCCAGGATGCTCACCTGGGCCGGGGCCGGCAGCATCAGTGCGCCGCTGGGGGCCGGCACGAGGCGGGCGCTCTCGGCCGCCGTCGGGTGCTTGGGCGCCGGCACGCGGCGCTCCGGGGGGCCGGCGCTCAAGCGCAGCGTCAGCCGGGCGCCCTGCGCGGTGGCCGAGGCGGGCCAGGGCAGGCGCAGGAAAGCGTCATGGTAGGTCCAGCGCCAGGCGGCCGCATCGGGGTCACTGGGGTGCGTCTTTTCTTTGCCGCTGAAGCCGGCGACCAGGTACTCGTAGTCGCGGCCGCCGATGTCGAGATGGAACGGCAGCTCCGGCACGGTCGTCTGGGTGCGCGAGACGATATCGTAGAGGCCCCAGGGGAGGGTGGACATGCTGATATTTTTGGGCTTCTGGGCAGTCAGTTGCTCCAGCTCCGGCACGTTATACACCCATTCCGGCGCCCCGCCCTGCGTGTGCGGCACCAGCGCCAGGTCGGGCATGAAGAGCTTGCCGCCATTGGCACCCAGCAGGGCATAGACGGTGTAGCCCTGCTTCTGCCAGCGCTGGACGACCCCTTGCACGACCCGGCCCTGGGTCTGCCCGTAGGGCTCATTCAGCGAGAAGGCGTTGAAGCCGAAAATGTACTGCAAGGGCGTGGCCACGACATAGGGCTCGTCGCGCTCGTTGCTGAACAGCAGGACCGTTTTGGCCGGGTTCGGGAAGCGGGCAGCCAGCGCGGCGATCTGCCCCACGGCGCCCGCCTCTTCCGTGTGGCTGATCAGGACCCAGCCGGTGGCCAGGAAAAAGACGCCCAGCGCCCCGGCCGTGGCCCAGGCCAGCGGGCGCACCAGGCGACGCGGCCGCCATTTTTCGCCCGCCCAGGCCAGGGCATAGGCGCCGAGCAGCAGCAAGCCGGGGATGACGACCGGCAGAAAACGGCGCAGGCTGTAGGGATAGGTCGGCACGGTGAAGCTATCCGAGCTGAACAGGGTGCCGACAATGGCCAGGGTCACGAAAAAATAAAGCGTGCCGGGGGTCAGCCGCTTCCAGAGGGCACGCACCAGCCCGATCGCGCCCAGGAGAATGCCCAGCGGCGAGAGATACCAGCCCAGGCGCACGAGAATAAAGCTGTTGGTGTTGATCAAGCCTGGCTGGTTGCTCTTGCCGGTCTGCGCCACCGCCTGTAAGGGCGCGCCGATATAGGGCTCCAGGTGCCGGGCAAAGGCCAGGGGCCCCTGCTGCAAGGCGGCCCAGGCGTCGTCGCCGAAGAGCAGCCGCGGCTGCCAGAGATAGCGATAGACAAAGTACGCGCCCACCATCGCACACAGGGCGCCCAGCAGCGGCAGCCGGCGCCGGGCCAGGGCGACACCCGCTGTGGTGGCCAACGGCCGCCAGCGGGGCCGCAGCCGGTCGAGCGCGAAGAGGCCGAGGGCGCCGAGGTACAGAGCCGGCAACAAGCTCGGCCAGGCGCGGCGCACGTCGAGCACCACGTTGTGATAGAGGTCCATCGTATAGGCAAAGCTGAAGAAGAAGAAATGGACCGTCCATTGCGCCAGCAGCAGGGCGAGGGTGACGACGAACCAGGTGTGCTCGCGTCGCCAGGTGCGGCTCAGCCGCCAGCCGAGCAGGTAGAAGGGCAAGGGCAACAAATAGAACGGGAAATCGGGGCGTACCAGGCTGATCTCGCCGAGGGCCGCCGCGGCCAGCACGCCGAACAGCCGCGCGTTGCGGCCGGCCGCCGCCGCCTCGGCGTCCGTGCTCTCGGTCGCGTTCGCGCCGCCGGCGGCCACGGCCTCCAGGGTCGCTACCCGCCCGGTCTCCGCGTGGAAGCGCAGGAAGGCATAAAAGAAGAGGAAGGCCAACAGCTCGGTCGGCGTCTCGGAGACCGGGTAGCGGGCGAACCAGATCTGCAGGGGACAGAGCACCAGCAGGGCCAGCGCGAGGAGCGCCACGCGGGCCGAAAACAGCTGGCGGGCGAAGAAAAAGACGGCCGCGCAGGCCAGCAGCGCCAGCAGCGGCGTTACCAGCAGAGCCCCCGCCAGCCCGAACAGGTCATAAAAGAGGCCGATCCAGACGGGATAGAGGCTGTAATGCTGGGGCAAGACCATGCCCGACTTCTTCTCCAGCATATAAAAGCCAGGCATGCGCAGCCGGTTCAGGCTGTAGCGCTCCAGGCTCAGCGGCTGGAGAAACTCGCGCGCCTCTTCCTCCGGCGCCAGGGTGACCGGGTTGATATCGAGCAGGTCGCGCATCAGTGGGTCGTGGATCACGATCGCGTGGGTGCGGGCCAGGGCGACCCCGGCATTGATATAGACCCCGGAATCGAGGGCGCCGCGGATCATCTCGGCCGGCCGGGCGAAGAGCACGCCGCCCAGGATCAACAACGCGACCAGCGCGGCGGTTTCCAGCCGCAGGTTGCGGGCATCCGGGCGCACCCGCACGACCCGCCCCCGGGCGATGCGCGCCCCCAGCGACAGCGTGGTGCCGAGGTCGCGGAGCCAGGCCCCGGCGGTGGGCCGCACCGCCGGCCAGGTGCCCGCGGCGCTGCGCAACAGCACCAGGCAGACCCCCAGCTCCAGCAGGGCCACCAGCCAGGCGGAAAAATACCCGAGCTCGGCCAGCAAGAAACCGAGCCAGCCGGTAAGCAACACGCTGATGGCGACCGCCAGGAAAGCCCAGGCCGGGCCGTCGGTCCGTTCCGGTCCCCGCGTGCCGAACAGGGTCCGCAACAGGGCCGCGCCCGGCAGCCAGACCAGGATCGGCAGGGTCAGCAGGCCAAGCAGCCCATGAATCAGGTCGACGATAATCGTAGTAGCTCCTCAAATAAAGCTAAGGTTTGGGCGGTGATCGCCGCCCAGGTGAAACGCGCCTGCACGAGGGCGGCCCCGGCCTCCCCCATGCGGGCGGCCGCGTCCCGGTCGGCCAGCAGCTGCGCCAGCGCGGTCGCCAGCGCCGGCACGTCGGCCGGCGGCACCAGGAACCCGGTCTGGCCCGGCACCACCTTGTCGGGCAGGCCCCCCACGGTGGTCGCCACCACTGGCAGGCCGTGCGCCATCGCCTCCAGGGTCGCCAGCGAGCTGCCTTCGTAGAGGCTGGCCAGGGCGAAGGCGTCGGCCAGCCCATATAGATTATGTAAAGTTACTTCGCCGACCGCGCCGGTAAACACGACGCGCCCGGTCAGCCCCAGCTCCCCGGCCAGGGTTTCCAGCGCGGCGCGATCTTGGCCCGCGCCGACCACCAGCCAGCGCCAGGCGGCCGGCGGGGCGGGCGCGGGGATGGCGGCCAGGGCGCGCAGCAAGTAAGCGAGGCCCTTGTTGGCCTCCAACCGGGCCACGCTGAGGCCCACGAAGAGATCCGGGGTCAGGCCGTAGCGCGCCCGCAGCGCGGCCTGCTCCGCGGCCGCGACCAGGGCCGGCCCGGCCGCCGGGTCGACGCCGTTGGGCACGACCACGACCCGCCCGGCCGGCACCCGCAGATAGCGGGCCACTTCGCCGCGCAGCGACTCGTCGGTGGCGATCACGCGGTCCGCGGCCTGCGCCCCGCGGGCATACATGGCGCGGAAGGGGGCGTAGGCCAGGCGCTTCAGCGGGTGGCGGACCTTAAAGTCCTCCAGGCCGTGCGGGTTCATGACCAGCGGCACCGCCCGGCCCCCTGGCGTGCGGCGCCGGGCGGGCTGCCGCACCCCATAGGCGCAGAGGCCGTGGGCATAGACGATGTCCACGGCCCCCCGGCGCACGAGGCTACTCACCTGCCGGCCCATGCGCTCCACAAACAGCGGGTAGTTCGTCAGCCGCGCGACGATCGAGTTGGGCCGCAGGGGCAAGAGCGAGTAGGGCACGCCGATGACAGTCAATTTTGGATTTTGGATTTTGGATTTTGGATTGGGCGACGCGGGATCCCCCGTCCCAATCCCCAACCCCTGACCCCCAACCCCTCGTCGGACCCCCAACCCCCAACCCCCCGCCAGCGGATTTTGGATTGAGGATTTGGGATTTTGCGGGGTGGCGCGATGCATCCCCCCCGGCAGCGGGCGGGTGACGAGGGTGACGGCGGCGCCCGCCTGGAGCATGTGGGTGGTGAGGGCCGTGGCCGCCCGCTCCATCCCGCCATAGCCATGCTGGGGAAAGACCGCCCGCACTAAATGGGCCACGCGCACCGGGTCCTCACTTCTCTGCTCCGCTTCATGCTAACAGCTTCTGGTATAACGACTCGACCTGCGCGCCGACGATGGTCGCACTAAACTGCCGGCGGGCGGTGGCCTGGGCGCCGGCGGCCAGCCGGGCGCGCTCAGCCGGATCGGCCACCAGCGCCCGCAGGGCCGCGGCAAAAGCGGCCATGTCGGCGACCAGGCGCCCATTCTGCCCATCGACGACGATATCCGCGGTGCCGCCGGTGTTCAGCGCCAGGATACAGGCGCCCGCCGCGCAGCCTTCGAGCAACACCCGGCTGAGCGGCTCCTCCCACGCGGAAGGGAACAGCAGCACCGTGGCGGCCTGCATGAGCCGCAGCATGTCGGCGTTGTCCAGCCACGCACAGAAGCGGAAGTCGAGATCGCGCGCCGCCGCCTGCGCCGCGAGCCAGGGCTGCAGCGGCCCGCTGCCGGGCAAGACCAGCGGCAGATCGCGGCCCACTCCCGCGGCCTGGAGCGCCGCCGGCAGCAGCCCGGCGCCTTTGGTCGGCTCCAGCTTACCGGCGGCGAACAGCAAGAAGGGCTGACCGGGCGCCAGGCCCAGCGCGGCCCAGGGCGGCGGCGTCGCCAGGATCGCCTGGATGCGGGGTAAATCGACCAGGTTCGGCAGCACGTGCAAGCGCTCCGGCCGGACGGCGTGGCCGCGCGCTAACGCGGCCGCGACAAACCGGCTGACGGCGATCGTCGCGTCCGCGCGGCGCAGGGCCGCCCGGCGCCGCGCGGTGACCGCCTGCCAGAGCGGCAGCAGCGGCAGGCGCAGGAGCATGCGCGGCCCCTGCGCCGCCCAAAGCGCCCGCGCCAGCTCGATCGATTTTGGATTTTGGATTTTGGATTTTGGATTGGGCGACGCGGGATCCCCCGTCCGGACCCCCAACCCTTGACCCCCAACCCCTTCGTCTTTACTGCATACTGCATACTGCCTACTGCCTACTGTACTGTCCCCCGGGACCTGCATGGTGCTGTAGTAGCAGAGGGGCCAGTAATCGCGGACGGTGGCGACGACGGGGACGCGACGCGGTGGGTGGCGCGCCAGGCGGGCCGCGGCGGCGACGGCGGCGGGGACGGTCAAGGCATGCTGGGCGTGGATCAGGTCGGCCTCCAGGCGGTGCGCTTCCTGCTCGACCAGGCGGCGCAACAGGCGCGGCGCCAGCACGTTCCGGGTCAGGAGCCGCCACAGGGGATTCCGGGGGGCAGGCACGACAAGCTCGGCCACCGGCAGCCCTTCATATTCTACCCGATGCACCCGCACCTGTCGAGCCGCGGGATCGAATCGCGGGCGCACGACGGCCACCGTATGGCCGCGGTCGCGCAGGGCCTGCGCCAGGTAATAGGCGCTCCAGCCCGCCCCGCCACAGTGCGGCGGGAACACATCGCTGGCAATCAGGATCTTCAGCGCATTGCCTCCAGAATGTGCTCGAGCTGAGCACAATGCGCGTCCCAACTATAGTGGGCGACGACCCGCGCGCGGGCCCGGGCGCCCAGCGCGGCCCGGCCCGCGGCATCGCCGGCCAGACTCGCGATGGCCGCGGCCAGCGCCGCGTCGTCACCTGCGGGGTATAGGCGCCCTTCCTGCCCGTCCCGCACAATCGTGTCGAGCGGGGGAATCGCCGGGGTCACCACGGGCAGGCCCATGGCCATGTATTCAAAGACCTTGAGCGGCGACCAGTAGAAGCCGAAGGCCCGCAAGGGCGCATAGGCGGCCGGGACGAAGGGCGCCACGCCGATATCGGCCAGCCCGAGCAAGAGGGGCATCCGCGCATGGGGCTGCGGGCCGGTGAAGATCAGCCGCCGGGTCACGGCCGGAGCCAGCCCCGACTCGGCGACGAGCGCGCGCACCGGGCCGAGCTCCGGCCCGCCGCCGATGGCCAGAAAATAGAGCCGGGGGTGGTGCGGCAGCAGGGCCAACCCGGCCCGGACAAAGCTCTGGCCCCCATGCCAGGCGCGGAAGCTGCCGGCAAACACCGCGACCACGGCATCGGGGGGCAGATCCCATTCCTGGCGCAACTGGGCCAGGTCCGCCGCCCGCGCGTGGCGCAGCCCCGGCTGGAAGCGATCGACGTTGGCGCCCCAGCTGACCGGCGCGATCCGATCGCGGGGCACGGGCGGCGGCACGGTGGTCGCCAGCGGGGTGACGATACAGCGGCTCCAGATCGCCTGGCGCACGGCCCAGCGGCGCAGCGGCCGGCCCAGCAGCCGGTCGAGCGTTTCTTTGCGGGAGCCGGGGGGATCGACCATCGGCGCATTCACCTCCAACAGCGCCGGCCAGCCCCGGCGGCGCGCCAGCAGCAGCCCGGCGCCCGCGAAGTTGTAGTAGCGCTCCATGATCACGTCCGGCCGGAAACGGCGGGCCACCTGGCGGATGGCCGGATAGCCGAGCAGCGCCAGCTTATCCGGCCAGGCCAGCAGGGTACTCGCAATGCCGGGGCCGAGATCCGGGTCGGCGGCCGTGGGGCCGCGTTGCGCGACCACGTGCAACTGGTGGCCGCGGCGGGCCAGGCCGGCGGCCACCTCGCGCACATGGGTCGCGCCCCCCGACGTGCCGGGCAGGGCAATGGCCGAGGCCACGTAGAGGATCCTCACGGCGGCCGGGGCGGCTTGCGCAGCAGCACGAAATAGGGCCCGGTGCGGAAGCGCCCGAAGAGGACAATGTCGAGCCACATCAGCGCCGTCAGCGCCCGCAACAGCCAGAGCAAGGGGCCGCCGTGGCCCAGCCGCGCCCGGACAGTGCTGCGCGCCGCCAGGGCGCCCTGGCCCAGGGCATCCTGGTGCGACCTCTCCCCCAACCCCTCCCCGGCGCGGGGAGGGGAGTCAGGCGCCTCTTTCTCGGAAAGGGAAGGGAGCCGGGAGGTTGGATTGCCCCGCAGGCGGACGAGCAGGCGTTCGGCGACGCGGAGGAGCACGTTGTCCAGAAAGCTCTGGAACACGCCGTTCCAGTAGACGACGCGGCGCAGCTCGAAGCCTGCAGCGGTCACGGCCGTTACCACATCCTCCCAGGTTTCGAGCACTTTCAGGTGGTCGGACTTGCGCAGGAGATCGCGCCGGGGATCGGCCAGGTCCTGGCGGGCCAGCCAGTTGGCCAGCCGGCGGGAGCCGGAGACCAGTAGATCGAACGGGCCACGCTCGCGCGTGTTGGAGAAGATAAAGAGCCGCCCGCCTGGCGCCAGCACACGGTAGGCTTCGGCCAGGTAGCGATCGATATCCGGCCGGGCCAGGTGCTCCAGTACGTCGATCGACCAGAGTTTGCTGAAGCTCCGGTCGGGGAACGGCAGCAGGCGGGCATCGCCCTGCACCAGGTCCAGACGGCGCACGGCCTCGTCGGCAAAGAGCGGCGCCGGGTCGAGGCCGACACTCCAGGCCACCCGATCGCGGTTCCAGAGCAAGAACTTGCCGTTGCCGCAGCCGAGCTCCAGCACCCGGTCGCGGGGCGTGAGGTGCAGCATCCGGTGTAGGAGCCGGTTGCGGACGGCCGCGCCGAGGAGGGGCGGGGCCATCTCCCGGTAGTCGAGCCGCTCGGCAAACTCGGCCAGGTCGGCGACATAGCGCGAGGTGTGGCCCAGGTCCGCGGCCGCGCGAGGCATCAAGTCGACATAGCCGCCGCCGGCGGCCAGCGGGTAGCGGCGGTCACAGCGGGGGCAACGCAGCAGGGCCGGGCCGGCCGCCTGCAGCGGCGGCGCCTGGCCGGCGACCTGGGCGAGGCAGGTCGGGCAGCGCAACAGCGCCTGTAACTGCGGGGAGATCAGCGCGCGCCTCCTTTGTAAAAAGAGGCGCGGTTCACGAGGAAGCGCCGCACCAGGTCGGGGACCTGGGTGACCAGGCGCAGCTGGTCGCCGAGGACGGCGGGCCACTGCAGCCCGACCTGGCGCTGATCGGACGACCAGAGGGCGTATTGCATGACCAGGCCGCCCTCCCAGGCCATGAACACGCCCGCCAACACCGCCAGCAGCGGCCGGCGCACGCCGCGCTCCTGGGCCCAGCCGATCACGGCCGCGAGGCCGAGCGCAAAGACCACGGTGCAGTTCACGAAGCGCCGCTGGCCAAACGAGCTTTTGCCCTGCCAGGTCGAGAAGGCGCCGGCGACCAGCACCTGGGCCAGGCACGCCACCGCCAGGGCCACGGCCAGCTCGCGATCGCGCCGGGCCAGCAGCAGCAGCCCGATCAGCGCCGGCACGACGACGGGCGCCCAGGGCAGCAGGCCATAGTCGGGCGCTAGCAGCACGTCGAGCGCGTGGGGCGCCAGCCAGTTCAGCTTTTCGCCGACCGTGCTGGAGGGAGCCAAGCGCCCGCCCAGCACCTGGTAGGCGATCAATTGGGGCGTAAACGTGAGCAGCGCCACGGCGAGCAGCAGTGCCCACCCGCCCACGAGACCGCGCAGCACGGCCGCGGGGCGGGCCGGCACCGCGCCGGCCGGCTGGCGCAGGTGCCAGAGCCGGTAGAGGCTTTCCACGGCCGGCAGGCTCAGGAACAGCGCATCCTGTTCACGCACCAGCATCATCAGGCCGGCACACAGACCGAGCAGCGCCCAGCCGCCCGCGCTCCGGCCGCCCGGCCGCCCGGTGCGCAGCCAGACAGTGGTAAAGAGCGCGACCGTGAACAGCGACACGGCGTGCGACCACGGCGGGGCGATCACCATGTAGAAGAACGCGGACGTCCCGACCCAGATCGTGAGCACCGCCAGGACGGCCACGAAGCGGTCGAAGAAGCGCCGGAGCAGGCCATAGATCAGCAGCAGGCCCGCCCAGCCATATAAATAGGAGGCGTAGCAGACGGCCGCGATATAGGGCGGGCTGTAGCCGTCGGCGGCCACCCGCGCGCCCAGGGCGCGCGCCGCCAGGACGCCGAGGTGGGCCAGCGCAAAGGCGGGGGCCCAGAACAGTGCTGTGCCGATCGGGGCCTCGTTGATCGGCAGGTTGGTCGCCGGATCACGCTTGAGCAGGGTCGCGAGGCTCGCCGCCTTCGCCGGGTCTGACTTCTGGTAGAGGGCGATCCAATGCTGGTAATCGTTGCTGAAGTCGAGATCGCCGTCGAAGCTCAGCGAGTGCAGATAGGCGAAGTACTTGATCTCGTCCGAGGCATAGATCCGGGTGGTGACCAACGGGAGGCCGAGCAGCAAGAAGAGGACCAGCACCAGCACCCCCCGGTCCCGGCGCCCCAAAAAGGCCAGGGCAGACGTCATTTAGGGCGGGGTGCAGCCTCATGCAGCGGGCGGATGAGCTGCACGCGCGGGGGTACACTCTGATCGAGGAACCGCCACATGATCTTCATGGCGGTCTGTCCGCGCGTGAACTTCTCGCTGTTCACCACATCGAACTCTTCCAGCACCGCCGGGTCGCTGGTTTCGGTATGCAGCTGGATGCTATAGGTCGGGTCGCCCTCCATCAGATAGACGCCGATATAGCGCTCGTTGCTGCCACAGGCGGACGCGAGCATGGCCGCGCCGTTCCCGGCCAACCACTCGCGAAATTCCTTGACCAGCCCCGGCCGGTGCTTATAGCTGATGATGATCCCGATCTTAGCCATGGTGGCCGTCCCCTTCGCTGCTGACCGGCGGTCCCGGCACCCCCAGGCGCCATGCGCCCCGATTATACGGCCCGGGGCGCGCTGCTGTCAACCAGGGCCGCGCGCCCGCTAGCGGGCGGCGCCAGGGCTGCCGAGGGCATGCCAGAGGATCTTGGCGATCTGGCCCCGGGTGGCCGATTCGGTCGGGTTGAAATACAGGCAGCCGTTGCCGCAGGCGTAGCCGCTGATCACGCCGTGGGCGACGGCGGTTTCGACCTGGCTGAAGAATACATTGCTCGGCGGGACGTCGGTGAAGGTGGCCGTGTTGGGATTCGCCAGCGGCCACCCGGCGGCACTGACCACCAGCTTACAGAGTTCGCCGCGACTGATCGGGCGATAGGGTTGGAAGAGGAGCGTCCCGCCCGGGCCCTGGTAGCCACTGGCGATCCCAGCGTGGGCGGCGCGCTCAATGAAGGGGTAGAACACATTGCTGGGGTCCACATCGGCAAAGTCGGGCGCCGTCGGAGTATAGTCGGGCAGCGCGTAGGCCAGGACGATCATCTTGCTGAACTGGCCGCGACTGGTCGTATCATACGGGCGAAACGTCGTCGTGCCGTCGGCTTCATGGTAGCCGGTGACGATCCCCTGGCAAAAGAGATATTGCACCGGGGTATAAAAGTAGTCCGGCGGCGGATTCGGGCCGCCATGCACATCGGCGAAAGCGGGCGCACACGGGGGGGTCGCCGTCAGGGTCGCCGTCGCGGTGGTCGTCGGCGACGGATCGGCCGGGTCGAGGCGGATCAAGAAGTCGACCGACGTGGAGGCCATGACGGCGCCGGTGGGGTCCAGGTTCTCGATGATGATCTGCGTGGAGTAGAGGGTGGGGCCGGACGGGCTGAGCGTCGCGCCGGTCGTATCCCAGGCATAGAGGCCGTCGACGCTGATCGTGGCCGGGTGCGCCGCCAGGGGCGGCCCCGGTTGCTGGAAGCCCGGGCTGCCCACTTCGTCGGCGGTGGCCAGACGGAAGCGGAGCGCGCCCCCGCTGGGCGCACTGACCGGCACCCAGAACGTGCAGCGGGTATTCGCCGCGCAGTCGACCACCGGGGCCTGGGCGCTGCTCGGGCTGGCCGCCGGGCCGGCGAAGCTGACCACCGCCTGGACGCCGAGCGGCTGGCCGGCGTTGTTGATATAGCCGGGCTCGCTGGGGCGACAGCAATGGCTGAGGCTCGCCACAAAGGGGCCCAGGCCCGTATAGACATGGCTCTCGGTCTTTTCGATCAGCATCGAGTCGGCGACCGAGTCGACGGCGGCGACCATAAACAGGTCGTCGGCCGAGAACGCACCATCGCCGAAATTGATCGGCACATAGTCGAGGCGGTCGCCCGTATTGAGGCTGCCGTAGGCGCTCCGGCGCACCGTTGCCAGGGCGTGAAACTCGGCGGTGTTGGCGCCAATCGCCCGCCAGGTCAAGGTGGCCGCCCGATCCCCGGCGGAGGGGGCGGCCGGGGCCGCGCGCACCGGCCCGGCCAGGATCAGCACCAGCAGCACGACGGCGCCGCACAGCCCGCCGCCGCCCCACTGAAAGGCCCCGCGCTGCCAACCCGTGCGCATACCCGCCTCAATTCTAGTACGATAGTGATGATCTGAAGATATTATAGCAAGGACTAG
>DATGEF010000794.1:0-6392 GCA_035310405.1 Chloroflexia bacterium
CTTCCGAAGCGCCTGCGTCACCGTCAACACGAAGTCCGTCGCCGTAACGCCTTCGCGAAGCCGACCGAGCAGCTTCATCCCGATCACTTGCGGGGTGAGCATGTACATCGGTTGCCCGAGCATGGCCGCCTCGGCTTCGATGCCACCGACGCCCCAGCCGAGCACGCCCAGGCCGTTGATCATCGTGGTGTGCGAGTCGGTGCCGACCAGCGTGTCCGGGTAGGCCTGCGGCCGTCCGGCCCCGTCGCCCGCCGGCCGGGTGGTGAAGACGACGCGCGCCAGGTACTCCAGGTTCACCTGGTGGACGATGCCGGTATCGGGCGGCACGACCTGGAAGTTCTGGAAGGCCATCTGGCCCCAGCGCAGGAAAGCATAGCGCTCTTTGTTGCGGTCGAACTCGAACTCGGCGTTGATCAGCAGCGCGGCGGCCGATCCGTAGGCGTCGACCTGCACCGAGTGGTCGATGACCAGCTCGACGGGCTGCAATGGGTTGATGCGCGTGGGGTCGCCGCCGAGGCGGGCCATCGCGTCGCGCATCGCCGCCAGGTCGACAATCGCGGGCACGCCGGTGAAATCCTGCAGGAGCACACGGGCCGGGGTAAAGGCGATCTCGGTATCGGGCACGGCCTGCGGTGCCCACGTCGCCAGGCAGCGGATATCGTCCGCCGTCACGGCCTGGCCATCTTCGGTGCGCAGCAGGTTCTCCAATAAAATGCGCAACGAATAGGGCAGCCGGCGCACATCCAGCCCCGCGCGCGCCAGGGCGTCCAGGCGGTAAATCTCATATTCGCGGCCCCCCACCGTCAGGGTCGACCGCGCCCCAAAACTATCCATCAGGCTTCTCCCTCTCCGTCGTCGGCCGCGGGCGTGGCGGCCCCCTCGCCGCCGCCCCGCCGGTCCGTTGCTGATGGCCCTATTGTAGCACGACTGCCCGGCGGCTGCCAGCGGCGGGCCAGCCCCCTCAGTCGGCGATCTTCAAAGCGCCCGCGGGGACCGCGTACTGGATCGGGCTACTGCTGCTCGGCGACGAGCTACCCGCGAGACTACTCGCCAATTGGATATCATAGGTGGGCAGGGAGGTACTGCCGGGTGTCGTCCCCCCATGCACGGCAATAATGGTATAGAGCTGGTTATCCCCACTCCAGATGACCCGATCGCCCACGTTAAACATACCGCCTGGTCCTTTCCGCTAACCTGTCTTTTCCAGTACACTTCACTATCCTGGCCTTTGGCGCCGCGCGGCGATTGCGTCCGCCCGTTCTGCTGCTACTATCGTGCTAGGGGATAAATATTAGCAGAGATATTATAGAATTTGTCATTCTGAGCCCTTCGCTGCGCTCAAGGGTAAACTCCGCGAAGAATCCGTTGCCCAGCGGATCGGATTGGGGTCGGCGGGCAGCTAGCCCGGCACCCTCGCCATCCGGCCTGCCGCCTGTACATGGCCGCCCTGATCGCGCCGTTGGGGTCACGGATACGCGCCCCAGCGGATTCTTCGCTGCGCTCAGAATGACAAATCTTATACTTTCTGCTAATAAACTACACTATGTACCCATGAATTGGACTCTGTGGGCCAACCCCGCCCCGAACGCCACTGTAGCATAGCACGAGAATATACAACCGGCAAGTCGCGACGAAGACGGGGGCGGGATCGCGTCCCAAGGCCCCCTGGATCGCGTTGTAATAAGCAACGGGGTGGCGCGAGACGCCGTATGCAGCACCGAAGAGGAGATCGTGTCCTATGGAGATTGTGCGCTTGATCGGCCGGGCGAGCCTGGTGCTGGCGCTGCCGGCGTTGGTCGTTTTCGCCGCGCCGGGCCCGACGCCCGGCTGGGCCGGGGTCGCCTTGCCGCGCCTGGCCACCGACCCCCCGGGCGTGACCACGGGGGCGGGAGATTGGCCGATGTATGGGCATGATCCGGCCCGCACGAACTATAACCCCGCCGAGACGGCGATCGCCGCGGATACCGTGGGGCAGCTCACCCCGCAGTGGCAGGCCTATATCGGCAGCAACGGGACGGCGCCGTCAAGTGCGCCGAGCGTCGCCGGCGGCCGGGTCTATGTCGGCAGCAGCGCGCGGTCCGGCGATAACTTTTTCGCCTTTGACGCGACGAGTGGCGCGCCGGCCTGGTCGACCAACGTGGGCTATATCGAGGTGGGCTGCTTCAACATCGGCATCGGCGCCACCCCCGCCGTGGCCGGGGACCTGGTGGTGGCGGGCGGCGGGGACAAGGCCTACTATGGCCTGGACGCCAACAGCGGGGCGCACCGCTGGCGGGCGCCGCTCAACGCTGGGAACGGCTTCCCCTGGGCCTCGCCGCTGATCGTCGATGGCCGCGCCTACCTCGGCATCTCCTCCCGCTGCGACGATCCCTCGGTGCGGGGCGGCATCCGCGCCGTGGACCTGGCCACGGGGAGCGAGCTGGTGAGCCGCTACTTCGTGCCCGCAGGCCAGGCGGGCGCCGGGATCTGGAATTCCCCGGCGCTCAGCCCGGACGGTGCCACCCTGGTCGTGGCGACCGGCGAGGACTATGCCGGCTATAACGGGCCCTACAACCGCGCCATCATCACGCTCGACCCGGCGAACTTGAACATCCTGCAGGCCAATCAACAGGGGGCGACCGGGCGGGATCTCGATTTTGGCACGACCCCGGTCATTTTCCACGATCGCCAGGGCCGCGCGCTCGTCGGCGCGAACCATAAAAACGGCGTTTTCTATGCTTTCCGGCTGGATGCCGTCGACGCCGGCCCCCTCTGGTCCCGGGCGATCGGCACCGTCGTCGGCATGATGCCGGCCTATGACCCGGCGACCGGCGACGGCGGCACGCTCTTCATCGCGGGCAGTGGGGGCCAGCTCTACGCGGTGGACCCGGCCAGCGGCGCCGATCGCTGGGGCCCGGTGGCGATCGGCACGCCCCGAGGCAACCTGGCCGTGGCCAATGGCCTGATTTTCGCCAACCTGGGGCCGGGCGGGGTCAAGGTCCTCGACGCGACCCAGGGCACGGTGCTGCGCACCCTGACCCCGAACCACGCGGGAGCGGCCAACTCGGGGGTCGTGGTCGCCAACGGCTTTCTCTACTGGCAGGCCGGGGCCTATCTCAACGCCTGGCGCGTGCCCCCCGGGAGCGCGGCCACGCCCCCCCCCGCCCCCGGATCGCCAAGCTTTGCCGACCCGGCCTTCGCGCGCGTCTGGACGCGCACCGATAGCCTGGTCGCCAGCCATGCGGCGAGCCGCAGCTGGCTCTGGGGCCCGGCCCCCAACAGCGGCGGGCTTACGGAGCCCTATCGCGAGGGTCCCGGCGGCCAGCGGCTGGTCCAGTATTTCGACAAGAGCCGCATGGAGATCAACCACCCGGCCGCCGACCCGACCCAACCCTTCTATGTCAGCAACGGCTTGCTGGTCGTCGAGCTGATCTCGGGCCGCATCCAGGTAGGCGACAGCAGCTATGAGGGCCACCCGCCGGCGGCCCTCAACGTGGCGGGGGATGCAGCGGATGCCACCGCGCCGACCTACGAGAGCTTCGCGGGCGTGGCCAACACCACGCTGGGCGACCATAAGGCCCCCGACCGCACCGGCCAGGCCGCGACGGCGACGCTCAGCCGCGCCGGCGCGGTGGGCGACGACCCGGGCAAGCGACAGTACGCGAACATCGACTTCGTGCATTACGAGCCGGGGGTCGGCCACAACATCCCGCGCGTGTTCTGGGACTTCCTGAACCAGCAGGGCCCGGTGGTCGAAAATGGGCAGACAGTCGCCGGCCCCTTGAGCAGCCCCTGGTTTTATGCCAGCGGCCTGCCGATCAGCGAGCCCTACTGGGCTACCGTCAAGGTGGCCGGGGTGCCGCGGGACGTGCTCATCCAGGCCTACGAGCGGCGGGTCCTGACCTATAACCCGGCCAACACCCCCGCCTTCCAGGTCGAGATGGGCAACGTCGGCGCCCACTACTATATCTGGCGCTATGCCGGCGCCGCCCGCTAGCTGGGGGAGGAAGACGCTGGGGGAAGATTAGGAGCTGAGATCGTACTCTTTCAGCTTGGCGTAGAAGTCCGGGCGGTTGAGACCCAGGAGCTTGGCCGCTTCACTGCGGTCGCCGCGGGCCTGGTCGAGGGCCTCGACCAGCGCGATGCGCTCGGCATCGGCGATAATGTTGGCCAGGGCGGTCTTCTCCCGCACCATGCGGGTGATGTCGAGGAATTTGCGTTCTGTGTACGGCGAGAAGAGCAGGTGGTGACTGGTAATGATACCGCCCTGCGACATGACCACCGCCCGCTCGATCGCATTCTCCAGCTCACGCACGTTGCCCGGCCAATCATATTGCTGGAGTACGACCAGGGCTTCTTCCGAGATCCGCGCCGGCGCCGAGGTCGAACTGTAACGGTGCTTGTCGAGGAAATGCTCCACCAGGAAAGGGATATCCTCTTTGCGGTCGCGCAGGGGCGGCATATCGACCTCGATGACCGCCAGGCGATAGTAAAGGTCATCCCGGAAGCGGCCGGTGGCCACTTCTTCCTTCAAGCGCTTATTGGTCGCGGCAATCACCCGCACGTCCACCTTGATCGGCAAGCTGCCGCCGACGCGCTCGAACTCGCGCTCCTGCAAGACGCGCAACAGCTTGCGCTGGGTGCTGAGCGTCATCTCACCGATTTCGTCCAGGAAGATCGTGCCTTTGTGGGCCATCTCGAAGCGGCCCTTGCGCTGGGTCAGCGCACCGGTGAACGAGCCCTTCTCATGCCCGAAGAGCTCGCTCTCCAGCAGCGTCTCGGGCAGCGCCGCGCAGTTGACCTTGATCAGGGGGCCATGGCGGTATTGCGAATTGGTATGCACGGTGTGCGCGACCAGCTCTTTGCCCGTCCCCGTCTCCCCGGTGATCAGGATCGTGGCATCGGTCCCGGCGGCCCGGCCGATAATTTTGTAGATCACCTGCATCGCCAGGCTACTGCCGATGATCCGCTCCGACGGGTCGCGCTGGAGCTGGCTCCGCAGGCTGCGGACCTCGCTGGTGAGCTGCTGGCGCTCGAAATAGCGGGTAATCGTCAGCAGCACATCTTGCAGCTCGAAGGGTTTGGTAATATAGTCATAGGCGCCCAATTGGGTGGCCTGGATGGCGATATTGGCGGAGTTATGGGCGGTCATCAAAATGATGGGCACATCCATCTTCTTGCTGTGCATCTCTTTGAGTACGGCAAGGCCGTCCATCTCGGGCATGCGGATATCCATCATAATCAGGTCATGCCCGCCTTCGGCCAGGGCTTTCATCACCTGCCCGCCCGTCTCGGCTTCCGAGACCTGGAAGCCCTCGCCTTCCAGGAAGTCTCGCAGCAGCGCCCGGATCGAGGCCTCGTCGTCGGCGATCAGGATATGCTTGCCCCGGATATCGACCGCGGCGGCGTCCGTCACCGCGAGAGCGCCCACCACCGCGGTGGCGGCCGCCGCGCCGGCTTTCGCCGCGCCCCCGTTGCTGGCATTGCCCGGTTTGCTTATCCCTTTATTGGCCACACAATCCTCCACTCGGTCTGGTCACTCTGGGTCCCAGATAAGTACACGCGTATACTCCCCCGCAGGCAGATCGTCAAGAGTGAGCGCCAGCCGGCTTGCCTTAGCATCGAATAATGCGTTCCCATTATAGAATATGGCCCAGGGTAAGTCAACTGCGCAGCGCCGGCGCCCGCACTGGGCCGGGTGCTCGGCAGGATTTTGCATGGGCGACCCGTGACTCTCCTGACCGCGTTGGGGCGTGATCATGCGTGGTAGGGGCGAGGCATGCCTCGCCCGCGGTGGGGAGTGGTCATCTATAACGCCCGGCAACATGGGGCGGGAGCCGCTGCGGACCAGCCGATCCGCGCCCCACCACGGGCGAGGCATGCCTCGCCCCTACGCGGTCTCCGGCTCCCGGCCCCCCTCCAGAGCAGACAGCGGCACCGCACCGGCGCCGCCCGTTGGCGGGCCACTGTCGGTGCAAAAAGCCGCCGAGCACCCCACTGGGGCGGCGTTATTGACTTCCCCGCAGGGCTGTGCTATACTTTGGCGAGATTAACATAAATCGAAATTCGGCAGAGAATCCAGCAGAGGTAAGCTCATGCGCCACCTGGCCATCTCGGGACTCGGTAGTGCGGCCCAAGCGACAGCGGTCGGCGTGCTCCTCGCCGGCGGCCTGCTGGTGGCCGCCTGTGGCAGTGCCGCGCCCCAGGTGATCCTGCCCGGGCCGGGCAGCGGGGCCAGCCGGCCGCTCATCCAGGCCGGCCCGACGGCGACCAGCGTGATCCCCCACCAGCTCCACAACGGGACGACAGGGGGCAGCATCGGGCCGGAGCTCAATACGGTCCCCCTGCCGAACGCCCCGGCCACCGCGACCCCCGCGGCGCCCGCCGCCGGGCCAGGTACCACGCCGCCCCCC
>DATGEF010000795.1:0-6286 GCA_035310405.1 Chloroflexia bacterium
CCAGCGGGAAGTTTCGCGTCGGGCGGGTGGACGGCATCGCCTATCGGTATATCCAACCTGTATGGCGGGCGGATGGGTATACCTATCAAATCCTGAGAGGAGGCGCGGCTCCTGCCCAGGTCGAAAGACCGGGGTATCCGCTGCGTTGATAGTCGATGACTAGCCTGCACTCGCATCCGCTGCCTGGCCCTGCCGGGGATCCGCCCGCGGGCACGCCCGCCGCTCAAATGGTCGACCTGCGCCGGCAGGTCGTCGCCCGGACGGGGCCCTCGCTCGCCCGGAGCCCCTCGCCGATCCGCGCCATGGCCCGCATGGTCGACGAGGTGATCGTCGAGGCGCGCGGCCTCGGCCTCCCCGACGCGGCGATCCAGGCGGCGGTGATCAACCGCAGCATCGGCGACGTCAACGTCCGCCAGATCAGCGAAGTCTACGGCGGAGTCGACTACAGCACCATCGGCGAAGACCTGGGGATCATTCTGCCCGGCGAGGTCATCAACGGCCGGGTGAGTGACGGACGGACCTACCTGGAGCTGCGGGAGCGGATGCTGGCGCTCGAGCGCCGGCTGCTGACGGAGTACCATTTCGACAGCCGGATCTACGACCTCAGCGGGGTCGGGAACCCCCTGCTGCGGGAGCGCCTGGCCGCCCGCTGCCGCGAGCAATACGGCATCCCGGCAACGCCGGAGCAGACCTTTGTCAGCATCGGGGGGCTGGACGCGATCGATAAATCGCTGCGCGGCCTCAACCAGTATTTCCGCGAGACCTACGGCGGCCGGGTGGGGTTTGCCTTCCCCGCGCCCGGGTTTTCCGTCCCCCTTTGGCAGGCCACAAACCTCGACATGGACGTGATCACCTTCCCCACCCGGGAGGAGGACCGCTTCCAGCTCACGGCCGAGACGATGGCGCGCCTGTTGCACGCGCACCCCAACCTGCGCGTGCTCTATCTGACGGTGAGCAATAATCCCACCGCGTTTGCGTACCCCCCGGAGGAGCTGCGGGCTGTGCTCGACACGATTGCCCGCGACGGGCGCGAGCTGGCGATTATCGCCGACCTCGCCTATGTGGGCACCGGGCCCGCCGCTGACGATCGGGCGCGTATGGCGGCGTTCCTCACCCCGGATGCGCTGCAGCGGACCCTGTTCGTCAGCAGCTTTTCTAAGGTCTTTACCCTGACCGGCGACCGCATGGGTTATATCTCGATCGCCAATCCTGCCTGGGCCAGCTTGCTGACCGGGGTCTGGAACAACGCGAACGCCGGGATGCCGGGCGAATGGCAGCTCCGGTTCCTGGCCTATACACTGCTCTTCGACGAGCGCCCCTGGATCCAGGCCAAGATCCGGGATCTCTATACCCTGCGCCGGGAGGCCCTCCGCCAGGAGCTGGCGGCGCTGAACCGCGTCTACCACGTGTTCGAGCATATCGGCCTCGACGATCACGCCACCGTCTATAACTGGAGTAAGCTCGCGCCGGGCGAAACCGCCTTTTCCTTCTTTGAGAAAACCGGCATCGCCGGGGTGGATGGGCGGGCCTTCGGCTACGATCCCCGCTATCTCCGGCTGTCGGTCGGCTTTATCCCCGTCCCGCCGGACCAACTTGCGGCCCTGGTGCCCGCGCCTTAACTCACCTGGCCCCCGTGACGGGGCGCCCACTTGACCCTCTAGGAGGTTCGCGTGAAACACAAGGGTACTCTCGCGATCGGCGCGATCGCGGGGCTGATCGCGTTATTGCTCTCCACCGGCTTCCCGGCTCTCCAGCCGGCCCCCCTGCGGGCCCAAGGGCCCGCGGGCGATTATCTGTTCACCCAGACCGGGTTCACCGTGCCGGCCACGTTTATGAACTACTGGCAGAGCCATGGTGGGCTGGCCATCTTCGGCTACCCGATCTCCCCGGCCCAGAGCGAAGGGGGCTACCAGGTCCAGTATTTTGAGCGCAACCGTTTTGAGCTGCACCCGGAATTTGCCGGCACGGTGAATGAAGTCGAGCTGGGCCTGCTCGGGAGCTATCTCACCAGCGACCGCACCTTCCCGCTGGCCGACCCGGTCGTCGAGACGCCCGACCTGAAGTACTTCATGCAGACCGGCCACCGGCTGGGCGGGATCTTCTACCGCTACTGGCAGAGCCACGGCGGGCTGGCCCTCTTTGGCTATCCGATCAGCGAAGAACTACAGGAGGGGGGTTACACCGTCCAGTATTTTCAGCGCAACCGCTTCGAGTATCACCCGGAACACGCCGGCACCGACTATGAGGTGCAGCTGGGTCTGTTGGGGCGCGACTACATGGCGCTGGTGCAGACCGGCCAGGTGGCGACCGGCCCCGGGGGCACGGCCCTCGGCGGGAAGACGTCGGACCCCAGCCATCCCGCCCCGCCGAATACCGCCGGCCCTACGGCCGTCCCGCTCAACTCCAGTTTTCTGACGGGCCCGCACATCGGCTATGGCATGATCGTGCATATGTACTACCAGCCCCACCAGCGGATCATCAACGCGGTCAAAGATATCGGCTTCACCTGGATCAAGCAGCAGGTCCAGTGGAGCGATATCGAGTCGCCCAAAGGGACCTATTATTGGGGCGATCTCGACAGTATTGTGAACGACTGCAACGCCGCGGGGCTCAACGTGATGCTGAGCGTGGTGCGCACCCCCGCCTGGGCGACAGCCTCCGGCAAGGGCCTGCCCGATCGCCCGCAAGACCTGGGCGACTTTATGCAGGCGCTCTCGGCCCACTACGCCGGCCGGGTCAAAGCGTATGAGATCTGGAACGAGGAAAACCTGGGCAATGAGACCGGCGATGCCCACTGGCACCCGGATGTCTATGCCGAAGTGCTCAAAGCCGGCTTCCTCGGCACGCGGGCCGGCGACCCCACCGCCGTCGTGATCAGCGGCGCGCTGACGCCGACCGGCGTGTATAACGACGCCGCGATCGAAGATACCTATTTCTTGGACCAGCTCTACCAGTGGCACAACGGCGAGATCCGCCAGTATTACGATGTGCTGGGCATCCACCCCTACGGCTACTGGAACCCGCCGGACGCCATGTTCCCGGTGCGCCAGCCGTCCGACCAGACGCCGGCCACCGAGTACAATAACCATGGCTCCTTCTATTTCCGCCGCATCGAAGACCAGCGCGCGGTGATGGAAAAACATGGCGACGGCCAGAAGCAGGTCTGGGTCACGGAGTTTGGCTGGTGCAGCGATCAGCGCGACGGCGGCTATGTCGAGTGCATCCACAACTCGCTGCAGGACCAGGCGAATTATATCGTGCGCGCCTACCAGAAAGCCCAAACCGATTATCCCTACATGGGCGTCATGTTCCTCTGGAACCTGAACTTCAGCACTTTCCAAGAGTGGTACACCGGCCCGTCGCACTTCAGCATCCTCAACCCGGACTGGTCCCCCCGCCCGGCCTACTGGGCGCTGAAGAATATGGCCAAGCCCTAGACGAGTGCGGAATGCGGAGTGCGGAGTGCGGAATAAGTTAGAATCGCACTCCGCATTCCGCACTCCGCACTCCGCACTCCAAAGGCTTGACTCCCCCGCGGGCCTGTGGTAAGATCAGGGCGGCGCCCCGTCACGCGAGGGCGTCACGACAAAGTCTTGATCCAACAGTTCTTAAAAGGGAGCTTGCAGCGGAAGGGGACGCCTGTGGCCGGCTTGTCCGATTGAGGCGGAACCTGAAGAAGAGCACCCACCTGCATATGTGTTGCAGGGTCAAGACCTAAGTGGCGCCCTCTCGTGGCGGGGTTTCCGATTCCCGCCGCGGTACACCCGCCCCCTGCCTACGCTAAGCGCTCCTGGCACGCACCACGTATCTCCCTGCGTGCCAGACACCTGCTACCCCCTTGATACATTTTCGGCGCGGAATTGACCCCATTTTGTCAGTGGATTTGTCAGTCGATCTGTAGTACTATTGGACTAGAGGCTTATAGTACCGTTAAGCCCCCACCTCATGGTGCGGGCTCGCTGTCGTGCCGGAGTAGGGTTCGATAGGCTAGGAGGATGGTCATGGAGAATCAGCGGCAGCAAGGTGAGCGCCGGGCGCGCGCGGGCGGCCCGCGGTTGGCGCGGCGTCCCCTGGGGCGGGTCGTGGCCTTGAGCCTGGGCCTGGCCCTCGTGCTGGGCACCCTATCCGCCTGGGCGGGGGGCTTCAGCCCGGGCGCGGTCTTGGGGCTCGGCCAGCCGAGCTATGTGTCTCCCGACGGCAAGATCAACCAGAGCCCCGGCGACCCGACCTCGTTCGGCGATGCCGACGATCTCGGGCAGCTTGGGCCCGCCCCGCCGCCCCTGGCCACCGGCAGCCTGGCGGTTAGCGGCCATATCACCGATGTCACCACCGGCGCCCCGGTGGCGAACGCCAACGTCGGCATCAGCCTGGGCACCTCCGGCAGCGGCGCCACCTACACCACCACGGCGGCCGATGGCTCCTATAGCTTCACCGCGCTGGCCGCCGGCACCTACAACCTGGCCGCTAGCCGCTACACCATCGCCGGGACCCAGCCGCTCTATCAGATTAGCACCAAGATGAGCGTGGCCGTCAATAGCAACGTCACGGTCGATTTCGCCCTCCACGCGATCGCGGTCGCCGGCAGCCGGCCCGGGCAATGTAATCGCGCCAAGAACCTGATTATCATCGATTACGACGAGACCTACTACGAGTCCTGGTTCACCGATCCGAACGCGCTGATGAATAACTCGCCGGCCATCCACTCGGTCGCGGCCCGCGGCGTCAACGCCACGGAGAACTGGACCAGCTACGGCTGGTCGCCGATCGACCACTACCAGATCGCCGTCGGCAGCTATCCCGCCTGGCGCACGCCGGACGCGCCGGCCGCCGTCTGGGGGCAGCCCGATGGGCTCGACACCAATATCTGGTACAACGGCAGTGAGCACTTCCTCCAGGAATCGGTCTTCGACGTGGCCAAGAGCTACGGGATGTCGACCGGCGTGATCGGGGGCAGCGACTACCCCACCGGCCACATCACCGATGCGAACGTCGACCTGATCCAGCTGGGTGCCAATCCCACCGGGGTGCCGACGATCTGGGCGACGGAGGTCGAGAACTTCATTACCGCGCACGCCAGTAACCCGAACGGGTTCTTCATTTACCTGCCCGCGACGATGGCCGAGGGTAAAACCGTGGAGAGTACGAGCCCGGATGTCGCCGGCTCGGCGTACCAGACCGCTTCCTCCCAGGACGACCAGGCTATGCAGGGCTTGCTCAACTGGCTGCAGACCAATGGCTACCTGAGCACGACGGTGGTCGGCTTTACCGCAGACGAAGCCGAGAACGACCATACAGCGTACGATAACTTCTATGGCAACGGCAGCACCGGCGGCGGCACGACCCGCCATGTGCCGTTCACGCTGGCCGGCCCCGGCATCGTCGCGGGACCGACGACCTATACGCCGGTGATGAACATGGACGACGAGTCGACGAACTTGCTGGCCGCGCTGAACCTGCCGGCGAACGTCGACTCCCGGGGCCACGTGATCACGGCCTTCTTCCAGCCGCTGAACTGCGGCGCGGGCACGCCCACCCCCGTGCCCCCGACCAATACGCCGGTGCCCGCGCCGACCAATACGCCGGTGCCCGCCCCGACCAACACACCGGTGCCCGCCCCGACCAATACGCCGGTGCCGGGCGCGACCAACACGCCGCTGCCCGCCCCGACCAATACGCCAACGCCTAAGCCGACCAACACACCGGCCCCATCACCCACACCCGGGGCCAGCACGATCCAGAACGGTGGGTTTGAGACTGGCAGCTTCACGCCCTGGGTGATCGACGGCACGAACAATACGCCGGCCGTCACCAGCGCCCGGGCCCATACGGGGACCTATGCGGCCGTGCTGGGAACGACCACGGGCACCGAGCCGACGGGGGACAGCTCGTTCTACCAGCAGTTCACGGTTCCGGCCGGCGGCGGCACCTTGAGCTTCTGGTATTGGCCGGCCACCGCGGATAACATCAGCTACGACTGGCAGGATGCCTACGTGACCAACAGCAGCGGTGCCGTCCTGACTACCCTATTGCACGTGTGCAGTAATACCCAGGCCTGGACGAACGTCACCGCGAGCCTGGCCGCGTATGCCGGCCAGACGGTGCGGATCAAGTTCCTGGTCCACGAGGACGGCTATGGCGACCTGACCTCGATGTACGTCGACGACGTGACGCTGCAGGCTGGGAGTGCCACTGCGACTCCCGCGCCGACGAATACGCCCCCGGCGCCGACCAATACGCCGCCCCCGGCGCCGACCAATACGCCGCCCCCGGTGCCGACGAACACCCC
>DATGEF010000796.1:0-15938 GCA_035310405.1 Chloroflexia bacterium
AGGGCCGCCTGCAGTTGAGCCTTCACCGCGGCCAGCTCCGTCGCCTGGGCCTGGGCCTGGTCCCCCGCGAGCTGTTGCTGGCCGGCCAGTGCGGTTACCGATTGCTGCGCCGCGACCACGGCGGTGCCTTGCTGGTTGATAATCAGCACCAACGCGGTCCCTTGCGCGATCGCGATGCTTTCCCGATTCTGCACTTCATTGCGGACGGCGACGATGGTGCCCCCGGCCTGCTCCAGCCCCGCGCTTTCCGCCTGGGCCGTGGCCTGGGCCTGATCCGCGATTTGCCGTTGGGCCTGGGCGGTAACGGCCAAATACGCGACCAGGCCAAAGGCGACCAGGATCAGGCCGCCGGCCAGGAGCCGGTTCAGCTCGCGCCGTTGGCTTTTCGCCAAGAATTCGCGCTCGATCGCGGCTTGCGGACTGGGGCCCGGGGGGCCGCGGCGGGCGCGCCATAAGGCCATCCCACTGAGCAGCAATTGGTTGGGTTGGCCTTGCTCCGCCCAGAGCCGCGCCTGGCGCTGGAAGGGGGTATAGTGCGTGGTGCGCCAGCGGCTATTATCCTCGCGAATGGGCGGAATCAGCCGATCATGTGCCAGCTCAAACCACGTTTCATTCCGCCGGCGCTCGGCGCGGACCAGGTGCGCGTCGACCAAGGCCTGAATGGCGCGATTGTCTAACCCCTGGCTGGCGTCCGGCGCTTTTAACACCTGCCCGCGAATCCCCTGGGGCGTAATCAAGGCCTTGTCGACCCAGTCCCGAATTTGCTCGACCGCGATCCCCGTGCTGTGGGCCACCTGGTCCACACTGGCCGCATAATAGGCGGCGAGGCTGCGGTCGACACTGCCACTCGCCACAATCGTCGTTTCCGTAATCGTCGTCGCGTCCGGCGGCAGGCGGTCCCATAATTCCCGGCAGACCACCTGGAGCTGGACCGGCTCAACATAGGGGCCGAGTTGTTCGTGGCTCTGCCCGTCGGGCTGCTGCACGCGAATGCGGCGGAGGTCGTCGACTAATTTCGCGGCCGCCGCGTCCTGGAACTCCACGCCCCGGGTGCGCGCCGGCTCCTGGATAGCCTGGCAGGCGGCATCCGCACCCAGCAAATCCAGCCGGAAGGTGGTCGCGGCCCCATCCGGCAACGCGGGGCGATACGGATCCAGGCCGGCCAGATAATCTTCGCGCAGGGCAAACAGGGCCCACCGCCGGCGATCGCGTAGTGCATCTCCCAGCCCGGCGAAGAACGCGGTTTTCGCCGCCTGGTCGGTCGGGTCCAGGATCAGCACTTCCTCAAACTGGTCGAAAATCAGGACTTCGTCGGCGGCGCCCTCCCGCTCCGTGCGCTCATCCAGGTACGCCGCCAGACTGAGCTTCGCTAATTCCGCCGCCGGGCGCTGGTCGGCGGGGGGCCGGTCACTCTCTAAGGCCCCTAAAACGCTCACGGTGTAACGATTGGCCCCCGGCGGCAGCGCGGGGGGCGCCGGATTGCCGACCCGGAGCATGGGCAGCACGCGGAAACGGCGCCGCTGCAATTCGGGGAGTAAGGCCGCCTGAATCAGGGAGCTTTTGCCGGCCCCCGAGGGCGAGTACAACAGGACGATGCGCTCCGCGATCAGCAAATTGCGCAGATCCGCCAGCTCCCGGTTGCGCCCATAGAGCTGTTCGCCCGTTTGATACGCCCGCGGGCCGACATACGGGTTGGGCCGCGGGCCGGCGCCGGCGGCGCTCACCGCGGGCCCTCCCCGGCCTGGTAGCGGGTCCAATGGGCCTGGAATTCGCTCAGGAATTGCTCCACGCGCCCCCAGTAAATAGTGACATCGGCGGACTCAAAGTAGCTTTGCAAATAGCGCCGCGCCCCCGCCGCTTCCGGCGTATTGGCGGTGGTGGGGTCGATCTGGACCGCCACATGGGTATACTGGCCGCGCCGGCCGGGCACGCCCTGGCGAATGATGCTGCGAAACAGCACGCGAAAGCCCCAATCGTCCAATTGGAAGCCGAGGAACAATAACGCGCTATCGCTCAACGCCGCGCGCACGGCGGTGGGCACCAGCCGCGCCAGGCGGGTCACGCCGACCAGGTACTCAAAGTAGTCGTCCTCTTTGAGGACCAGGGAGAAGGGCAAGGGCAGCCGCCCGAAGAGGTGGTAGACGAGCGGCCGGGCCACTGTCGGCTGGTAGTCCGGCTCCCGATCATAGATGGACGGCGGCCAGCGGTCGTCGTCGAGCCACCGGCAGAGCTCGACTTCCGGGGCTTTGCCGGCCGCCCGCAGGGCCTCGGCCAGCAAGTTGTCCAGATTGGCGGTGATATAGAGGGGACAGGGGAGGGCGGCCAGCACCCGGAACGGGTCGGCAGGATTCTGGAGCCAGCGGGCGGCGGCCACCGCGCGCAGCAGATCGTCGGGCGCGGCGGTGCGATCGAGGCCCGGCACCTGGGTCCCGTGCCGGGTGATCAACTCCTCGACCAGGTACTTGCGGAATTCCTGGCGCAGGGTGTTCGGGCTTTCGACCGTGGCCAGAAACTGGGCAACCTGGGGCAGATCCTCGGGGACGCGGGGACCGAGGGGAAAGCGGAAGGTCTCCGCCCAGCGGCGGGCCAGATCCCGGGAGGCGCCGAGCAGCGGCTCCAGGAGGCCGGGTCCGAGGATGGGGGTACACTGGCCGCTCGCCAGATCACTCAGCAGGGCGTGCCACTTCGGGAAGGTATCGGTCTCCGGCGTCGCCGGCAGGATGATCGGGGCGGGCGGGGCGGCGGGCGGGGTGACGGCCGCGAGTCCGACCCGGGCCACAAAGGCCTTGAGTTGCGGATTGTCGGGATTGGTATTCAGGGCCCCTTGCAGGAGATCCTCGAGTTTGCCCTGCGCCTCCGCCCACTCCAGCAGCTCGAGCACCATCGCGCTCAGCGTATCGCTTTTGACCAGCGTGGACAGCGTTTTGTTCAGTTCAAAGCGCACCAATAAGCGGAGTTGCTCCTCCTGCGGAAAGGCGGCTAAGAGGGCTTCATGCAGTTGGCGCATCTGGGGGCCGGAGAGGGTCGTTAACACACGGGCCTCCTGTAGCCGGATGTGGTCTATGCCCGGATTATAGCACACTTTGCCGGGCGGGGGGCCGCGGGGGCCGCGGCGCGAGCCACCCGGGTGGCTCGCGGGGATAAAAAAGAAACCCCACCCTTTTGGGTGGGGCTCTTTACTGCGTTTGCATCACCAGCACGCTGGAGGTTGCTTGCGCGCGCTCTAGCGGGTCTTGCTGGTGATGCCCGGGTTACTACTAGCCATGGGCATCACCTCCTTCTTCCTCGACGGGAACCTCCCTGGGGGAGGTGCATTGCTTACTTCTGGGTTTATTATACCGGACCACGATCGGGATGTCAAGGCCAAAAGACCGATGTTTAGGGGCTTCTGGTCGCAGTGGCGGTCGGTCCGTGGGCCGGCGGCGGGGCGCCCTTGGCCGGCACGAGGATCACATCGCCCGCCTTGATCTGATTGGGGTCGGCAATATTGTTCAGCTTGACGAGCTCGTCCACGGTAATCCCGTATTGCTGCGCGATGCCGGAGAGGGTATCGCCCGGCTTGATCGTATACTGGGCCGTCCCGCCGCCGGTGCCGCCGCCGGTGCCGCCGCCGGTCGGGGGGGGCGGCGCCGGGGTCGGCGAGGGCACATGGGTGATATCGATATGGATCTGTTCGATCGGCGTGTTCGTCGGCTCGCCCGGGCCGGGGGTGAGCGGCGGCGAGCCGATCGTCACGCTACAGGCGCTCAGCAACCCCAGACCCAGGATGAGCAGGCCCAGGAGGATGCCGCCACGATAGAGGGGCCGCGCCCGCGCGGCCCCGGCCCGCTTAACGAGGGCTGGCATTCGGATCGGGAGCATCGCTCGGCGCCCCATCCTGGCGGCCGGCGTTGCGGCCGGTGTTGGGCACCTGGTTGCGGACGAGTGGCGGCAAATAGAGCACCTGGCCCACATAGAGCATGGAGTCACTCAGCCGGTTATAGCTGCTCAAGAGATCGCGGGTGGTGCCAAAGGCGGCAGCCACCGTGTCCAGCGTGTCTTTCGGCTGCACGATATAAAAGGCCGGCGCGGTCATCGGCGTGATCAGGGCGCCCTGGGCGCCCGGCAAGGGCACCGAGTTGGTCATCGCCCGGGGGGCGGTCGTCGCCGCGCCCCCGCCGCTCGACGCAGCCGGGACGTTCGCCACCGGGGCGGCCGGGGCGGCCGCGGCCGGGGCGGCCGCCAGCGCGCGACTACTGGTCGTAATACTGGGGGTGTTCGTTTGCGCGAGGATACCGCCGATCAGCGGGATGTGGGAGAACCAGCCCAGGCCCCCCGCGATGGCGAGGATAATCAACAGGAACAGCGCCACTACATAGAGCGCAATATACCGCAGGCAGCCATTCGAGGCGACGGCTTTGCGCACGCCGCCCCCGCCGCCGCCGTGGCCGCCCCCGCCCCCGCCGCCGTGGCCCCCGCCGCCGCCTCCACCGTGTCCTGCCATCGCCTGCTCCCGATCCAGCCCGTCCGCACACGGGACATATGAGTCGCTTGCTGCTTAGAACGAACGTATACTTTTGTAGTTATGTCTATTCTAGCACAGGGATTCGTGTTTGTAAAGTGGCCCCCCTTTTAGGTATAATCGCCGCAGGTGGTAATGCGCAGCGAACAGGATGGTGGTGGGTTGGCAACGTATGTCGAGGTAGCGGTGGACCGGCCGCGGCCGGCGGGGGCAACCGCGACGGTCGGCCCGGGCCTGGTGCTCAGCTATCGCCGCCCGGCCGACCTCACCGTCCAACCGGGCCACCTGGTGCTCGTCCCCCTGGGCGGGCGGATCACGGCCGGCATCGTCCTGGGCACCGGCGACCACGCCCCAGTGGCCGAGGCGCGGGTCCTGGAGCTCCTGCGCCTGGTCGACCCCGAGCCGGTCCTGACGCCCGACCAACTGGATCTCGGCCGCTGGATCGCCGCGTATTACCACTGTAGCCTCTACCAGGCCCTGGCCCTGATGCTCCCGCCGGGGGTCAGCAGCCACGAAGTGGTCACCTTGCAGCTGACGCCGGCCGCCCGCGCCCTGGATCGCGCCGCCCGCGATCGCCTGACGGCCCGGCAACGCGCGCTGCTGCGCGTGCTCGACGAGGCGGGGGGCGTGCTGACCGGTCCCGCCGTGCGCACGCGCCTGGGCGGCGCCGACGCGGGGGCGGTCGCTCGCCAGCTGGAAAAGCGCGGGCTACTGGAGCGGCGCGCCTCCCTGCTGCGGCCGCGGGTCGCGCCCCACCATGAGCTCTTCGTGCGCCGGGTACTGCCCGATGCCGCGGACCCCCCGCCGGCGGCGCGGCTAGGCAGCGTGCAGCACGCCACCCTGCAGTGGCTGATCGCGCCCCCGGCCGGCAACGGCGCGGAGCCGCCCGGGGACGGTTGGCGGCCGGCGCGGGCGCTCTATCGCGCCGTGGCGGGCGCCAGCCGCCAGACCCTGGCCACGCTGGCCGGCCACGGGCTCGTCGCCGTCGAAGATCGAGCGGTCTGGCGCGATCCTCTGGCCGGCCTGCGCCCGCCCCCCTATGAGCCGTTGCTCCTGACCCCGCGCCAGGGCCAGGTGTGGGAGGCCCTGGCCGCGGCGCTCCAGGCCCGGCGACCCCCGGCGCCCGCCGGCCCGGCCACCTGTTTTCTGCTGCATGGGGTAACCGGGAGCGGCAAGACGGAAGTCTATCTGCGCATGATCGGCCTGGCGATGCGGCTGGGCATCCAGGCCATCGTGCTCGTCCCCGAAATCGCGCTCACGCCCCAGACGATGCACCGCTTTGCCGGACGCTTCCCGGGGCGGGTGGCCCTGCTCCACTCGGGCCTGAGCGCCGGCGAGCGCTACGACCAGTGGCGCCAGATCCGCGACGGCCGCTTCGACGTCGTCGTCGGCTCGCGGTCAGCCGTGTTCGCGCCCCTACCCCGGCTCGGCCTGCTCATCCTCGACGAAGAGCACGAGTGGTCGTATAAGCAAGAAGGGCTGCCCTATTATCACGCGCGCGACGTCGCCTTGCGCCGCGCGGCGCTCGCCGGCGCCATCGTCGTGTTGGGCAGCGCGACGCCGGACGTGGCCACCTACCACCGGGCCACGCGGCCGCCCGCGGCCGGGGAGCCGGTCGGCGGCGTCGACTGGCGCCTGCTCAGCTTGCCGGCGCGGGTCGGCCTGGCCCGCGCGCCGGACGGCGGCGAGCTGACCACCGAGCTGCCGATGCCGCCCGTGCGCCTGGTCGATATGCGCCAGGAGTTGCGGGGCGGCAACCGCTCGATCTTCAGCCTGGCGCTGCAACAGGCGCTGGCCGCGACTTTGCGCGCCGGCGAGCAAACCATCCTGTTCCTCAACCGCCGCGGCAGCCGCACCTTCATCATTTGTCGCGCCTGTGGCTACGTGCCGAGCTGTACCTCTTGCGAGATCCCGCTGGTCTACCACGCCGACATCGACCTGCTGGTCTGCCATCGCTGCGACACGCGCAAACGCCAGCCGCACCCCTGCCCCCGCTGCGGCTCCGCGGACATCAAGCGCTTCGGGGCCGGCACGCAGCGGGTGGAGGAGGAGATGCACAGCCTCTTCCCGGCCGCCCGGGTGCTGCGCTGGGATCGGGATACGGCCGCGCGCAAGGGCGCCCACGACAGCCTGCTCGGCGCGTTCATGCGCCAGGAAGCCGACGTGCTCGTCGGCACCCAGATGATCGCCAAGGGCCTGGACCTGCCGCTGGTCACCCTGGTCGGCGTGATCAGCGCCGACACGGGCCTGCACCTGCCCGACTTCCGCGCCGGCGAGCACACCTTCCAGCTGCTGACCCAGGTGGCGGGCCGGGCCGGGCGGCGCACCGCCGGCGGCCAGGTCATCGTCCAGACCTACTCGCTCGAGCATTACGCGATCCAGGCGGCGGCCCGCCACGACTACCGCTCCTTCTACACCCAGGACCTGCGCTTCCGGCTGACGCACAACTACCCGCCCTTCAGCCGCATGGCCAAGCTGGTCTACAGTGCCTACGCGGAGGCGGCCTGCCAGATCGAGACCGCCCGCTTCGCGACGGAGATCCGCGCCCTGGCCCAGCGCCTGGGCCTCGACGAGACGGTCGAGGTCCTGGGCCCCGCTCCGGCCTTCGTGCATAAGCTGCGCAACCGCTACCGCTGGCAGCTCCTGCTGCGCGCGCCCGACCTCAGCCCCGTGCTCCAGCACCTCGCCCTGCCCCCCGACTGGGTGCTGGACGTCGACCCGGTGAGCATGCTCTGAGGGGCCGGGAAACCCGGCGGCTGAAGCCGCGGCAACACCGGGCGAAGCCCGCCTTCGCGGGCTGGCGGTGGTCATTACTCGACGGCGGGTGCGAGTCGCCACACGTTGTCTCCGCGCTGTCCCTACCTCTTAGACTGTGCCCTATACTCAGCAACCTAAGCGCAAGCAGCATGGTCCTGGGGCGGGACGTCTGGCGGCTGAAGCCGCGGCTACGCAGACGAAGCCCGCCTCCGCGGGCTCACGGCACAGCGCGTGATATACTACAGACTGCTCCAGCATGGGCGAACGTGTTTCGCCGGCCAGCGGCACGACCCGAGCGTTGCGGTGGGTGTAATGGGTACCGCTAAACATGCAAATCAGAAGCGCGGTAGGCAACGGTCTGTAAGACCCCGCTGGAACCGGTGAGCATGCTCTGAGGGGCCGGGCGGGCGCGCCCTCCGTCAAGCGGTAAAGCTCGTTTGGACTATACGGCCATCCCGCCATTTGTACGCGTGCCGCCGGCCTGTAATGTTTTGGTACAGCGGCGGTAGTATCTCGCGTGCGCCGATGCGTAAGGGTAGCTCCGGCTGGGTGACATCGAGCCAGCCCAACTGCCCTTGCGCCACCAGATAGGCGAGGTCATAGCCTCCTGCCTTGTGCATGGATTTTGCGCTGGGTCCGGCCGGCGTAAGCGGCTCCGGCCATTGATCGTCGGTGGGCCGCTCTTTAAGCTGCGCTAACAGACGCGCGCGCAACGTGCGCCGATCCTGGCTGAAATACGTCAGCAAGAACAGGGTGTAGCGGGGGATGAAGCGATCCTCTTCCGTCTGGCAGATCGGGAGCGCATGTAACACCGCATAGCCCGGGATATCCGCCGGGAAGAACTTCGGGGTCCAATACGGCACCTCCCCGCATTCATTATAAAGTCTAGTCATCTCTAGGGGGGCTACGGAGTGCAAATTGATAAAGCGCTGGACCCCCATATAATGAGGGCAGGGCGCTGTTATCGGGAAATTTGTGCCGACATAGAGCCTGGAGTTTAAATAAAGGGGGATCGTTTCCCAGCCGTAGAGACTGTAAGTATCGGCCGGCCCCTGGTAGCGCTGCCCACAAAGCGGGCACTGTGCATAACTGTACTCAGGAATGATGCTCCAGTAGTCTTTATCGACGGTAGGATCGGGAGCGATTCGAACCCTAAGGAGATCGGTTGTTGTCGAGAAGTGGCGGTATTCGGTGGGGGAGCAGCGTACTTGCAGCAACGGCACCAATTGCGGGTATGGATATGGAGCGGGAGGCGGGGGCGGCGGGGGCGGAGAATCTCCTGCCCAAAACTTCCAGCCGGGCATAAGTACTGCCTCCTTGCGGGGAGCTGCGGACCTGGCGTAACACGGCGCTACTATTACAACGTGCGATCGCGCCCGGGGTGTGCGACATGGGTTTGCATGGGTAGGGGCACGGCGTGCCGTGCCGCGGTGGGGAGTGCGGCGGCCCCCGCACGGCGCGGAAACCCCCCCGGCCGCGCTCCCACCCAGGCACGGCACGCCGTGCCCCTACAACCTACTGACCGCCGTCGCGCGCCTGGGGGAGACCCGGCGGCTAAAGCCGCGGCAACACCGGGCGAAGCCCGCCTACGCGGGCTGACGGCATCGCGCGTGGCAATAGCAAGACGCCGCTGGAACCGGTGAGCATGCGTTGAGGGGCTGCTACGGCTCGTATGCTGTGTCTTCTTCGAACATGCGGGCCTGCTTGTTGCCGTTTTGCGTGCCGCCGCCGAGGCCGCGGGCCGACTCCCATTCCACGAAATGGCCGTCTGTGTAATCGGCCAATCGCTTCACCGCCGCCGCGGTGTCGCCGATCTCGATCCCGATCCAGCGGCGACCCAGCTTCTCCGCCGCATAATAGGTCGTGCCTGATCCGCCAAACGGGTCGACCACCAGGTCGCCGGGATTGGTGGCCACGGCCAATAGCCGCTCCAGCATGATCGGCGCGAGCTCATTGGCCCCGCGCGTCTTATACTTGCTGTGGCGCACGGGCGGGATATCATCCCAGAGATCTTCAGCCGGTGTCCAGAGCTGCGTGTAGGCGTGATCGGCCGACGTGGCCGGCTCCCAGACCTCTTCCGGGGCATCAAACACATCCATCAGGTTTAGCCCCTTCTCGTTCAGCTTTCTTTCCCCAGGTTGAAAGGCGGGTCGGCAAAAACAAAGTCGACCGACTCGTCCGGCAGATCCCGCAGCCAGGGGAGGCAGTCCCCCTGGTAGAGCTGGCCCAGAGCCGTGCGATGGACGGCCTGATATTGGGCTGCGGACGCGCTGTTCAACAACGACGAGGGATGCTCAACCATGCTAGCCTCCTGACTAAAAACCTCTATCAAAACCTTACCTGGCTGAGAAACACCAGTCCCTAGTGCAGGATCAAGCCAGTTATTGGGGAATGAGGAGTGAGCACCCCCAGGTGCGAACGGTGGGGGCGCGACCCGTTCGCACCTGGGGGTGCTCACTCCTCGGTATGTAACCCCAACCGGTCGCCGGAACCTGCACTAGACAAGCAGTTTTGTGGGATGCGCATAGTCTTATCTTGTTTCTTTGCAGACTAAAAGTCTACAGACTATAGTCTGCATTGGCTTTGCGGCATAGTCTTCCACGACTATGCCCGCCGAGCATATGTAAACAATTCATTAATCCTGTCTTAACAAGCGGTTCTTAAAATGGATCGTGGCCTGAGGCAACGGCGCCGCCGGCTGTCGTCCGTTCGGCTACAGTCATTAGGAGGGAGGATTAAGCAGCTTATGCAATGGTACACAGTACACATCCCGCGGCACAAACGCCTGCGGCGCGGTATCCGGGGGGGAGTCACCCTGCTGGGCCTGTTCCTGGTGCTGGCGTCGCTGCAACCTGCAGCCCCGCTCTGGGCAGCCCTGCCGTCGTCGGCCCCTGCCGCCCCCTTCACCCCGGCCGGGGCCCCGGCTTTCGCCGGGCCCGGCCCCCAGGCGAATGGGAGCACCCGCCTGATCGACAACTGGGTGGTGACCCCGGCCGGGCGCCAGTCCGACCTCTGGGACCTGCCCTTGAACGCGGTGCTGGCCCCCGACGGCCGTCATCTGTTGGTCGCCAACAGCGGCGCCGGCATCCAGTCGTTGCAACTGGTCGACACGGCCACCAGCCAGGTCGTGCAAACCATCCCCTATGTCGCGCCGGCCAGCGTGTTCGTCGGCCTCACCTATAGCCCCGACGGCTGGCACGCCTACGCCGCCGGCGGCGGCAGCGACGTGGTCCACACCTTCAGCGTCGCGACCAACGCCGTGCTCATCCCGACCGGCGACGTCCCCATCGGCCACGGGAAAGAGAACCCCTTCCCCACCGGGCTGGGTATCAGCCCCGACGGCATGTCGCTCTATGTCGCCAACAATCTGTCCAACACGGTGACGATCGTCGATACCGCGCGGATGACGACGACGGGCAGCATCCCGGTCGGCCAGTATCCCTACATGCCCCTGGTCAGCGCCAACGGCCGCCATGTCTATGTCTCCAACTGGGGCGATAATACGGTCACGGCCATCGACGAGCCGGGGCGCATCGTCGCGGCGACCATCCCGGTGGGCGCCCACCCCACGGCGATGGCCTTCGGCCCGGACGGCCTGCTGTTCATCGCCGACTCCAACAGCGACGCCGTCTCGGTGGTCGACACGGCCACCAACCGCGAGCTGCGGCGCATCGCGCTGGCGCCCTACGCGCACGCGCCGCTCAGCACCAGCCCGCAGGGGTTGGCGGTCAGCCCGGACGGGCGCTATCTCTATGTGGCCAACGCGGGAAATAACGACCTGAGCGTCGTGGCGCTGCACGGGGCGGCGGGGCCGGAAACGGTGCTCGGGCGCATCCCGACGGCCTGGTATCCCACCGCGGTGGCCGTGAGCCGCGATGGGCGGACGCTCTTCGTGGCCAACGCGAAGGGCCTGGGCGCCGGGCCGAACGCCGCCGGCTTCGATCCCAACCCCACGCGGACCGCCAACCCGTTCCTCGACGCGGTCGCCGGCTACGCGGACACCTACTGCAACTGCACGATGAACAATTACAGCGGCGCGATGATCAAAGGCACGCTCTCGACTATCGCCCTGCCCGGGCCGGGGCAGCTGCGCCTCTATAGCGCGCAGGTCGCCCGCAACAACCACGTGGGTGATACCACCCCCCTGACCCGCAGCCCCGGCAACCCGATCCCCCGCCCCGGCGGCGCCTCGCCGATCAAGCATGTCATTTACATCATCAAAGAAAACCGCACCTACGATCAGGTGTTCGGCGATGCCCCGGTGGGCGACGGCGCCCCGGCGCTGGCCCTCTTCCCGCGGGCCAACACACCCAACCTCCACGCCCTCGCCGACCGCTTTGGCCTGCTCGACAACTTCTACGCCGACGCCGAGGTGAGCGCCGACGGCCACAACTGGGCGCTCTCGGCCAACGCCAGCGACTACAACGAGAAGATGTGGCCGCAGGATTACTCCCCGGGCGTCGGGCGCAACCGGGGCTATGACTTCGAGGGCGGCAGCGCGATCAATCTCTCGCCGGGCGGCTACCTTTGGGACGCCGCCGCCGCCGCGAATCTGACCTACCGGGACTACGGCGAATTCGTGCAATTCGACGCCCACTACCCGGCGACGCGCGGCACGCTGATCCCCGAGAGCCAGGCGGGCTCCTGCGCCGGGCCGATCGCCCACGCATATACCGGGCTGGTGATCCCCCCAGGCCAGGTGCTTTGCTTCCTGTCGATGAACATCAACCCCGCGGTCACCCCCAACCTGGTGGGCCACTACGATCCGCAGTTCCGCACCTACGACCTGCGCTATCGGGAGTCCGACCGGGTGGCCGAGTGGCAGCGCGAGTTCAACCAGTTTGTGGCGGGGAACAATCTGCCCAGGCTGGAGCTGCTGCGCCTGCCCAACGACCACACGGCGGGCACCCGGCCCGGCATGCCGACGCCCCAGGCAATGGTCGCGGAGAACGACGCCGCGGTCGGCCAGGTCGTGGACATCGTCAGCCACAGCGCGTACTGGGCGAGCACGGCGATCTTCGTCACCGAAGACGACGCCCAGAACGGCCCCGACCACGTCGACGCCCACCGCACGACGTCGCTGGTGATCAGCCCCTACACGGCGCGCGCGCAGCCGCGGGCCGACCACACGCTCTACGACACGGCGGCGATGCTGCGGACCATGGAGCTGATCCTGGGCCTGGCGCCGCTGAGCCAGTACGACGCGGCGGCCACGCCGATGTGGCGCCTGTTCGGCGCGACGCCCGACCTGGCGCCCTACATCCTGCAGTCGGAGACGATCCCGCTGGGCGCGACGAACGGCATCCACGCCTACGGGGCCGCCCAATCGGCCACGATGGACTTCAGCCAGGAAGATCGCATCCCGATGGACACGCTGAACCGCATCCTCTGGCACGCGATCCGCGGCGCCAACATGCCCTACCCGGCCGTTCCGGGGAGCACCGGGACCGCACCAGACGGCGACAACTAGCTGCACCGAGCAGCCCGCCCATCCTGCCGGCCCAGCTAGCTGGGCCGGCGGGAGGGGCGGGGAAGCAATAAGGGTTCATAAGTGAGAGAACTTATAAACAGGCCTTTCGCCGACAACGTGCGGCAACCCCCCCCGGCGGGCTGCCCGTCAGCCCGCGCAGGCGGGCTTCGTCCTCGTAGCCGCGGCTTCAGCCGCTAGGCGTCCCGCCCCAGGACCCCGTGCGCGACGGTCGATAGCGGAGCACCACCAATTTTAACATCCTGCTAATTCCTGCTTAACACCCTGGTTCTACTCTGGAGAAGGAGTGATTACTCCCCAGGCGTAAACGCCGGGGCTTCTACGGATTGAGTACCGATGCGTTGTAATCCCAACGCAAGTATGTTCAAGGCAGCGTTCAGGTCGCGGTCGAGATGCAAACCACAGCACGGACAATCGAATACGCGCTCGCTCAAACCCAAACGTTTATCGGGCGGCAAGCGGTTGCCACAACTGCTGCACGTCTGACTCGTGTAGGCGGGGTTCACGCGGACGAAACGGCGGGCGGCACATGCTGCCTTCCACGCCAACAGTTCGCTGAACCCGGACCAGGCCGCGTCACTGATGCTTTTGCTCAAACAGTGATTGCGGACCATGCGGTTCACCGCGAGATCCTCAACCGCGATGGTGCCCTGCCGGTTGACAATCCGGCGGCTATGCTGATGCGTGAAGTTGTGCCGCCGGAACCGGACGCGCTCATGCACACGCGCCACCGCCTGGCGGTGCTTGCGGCGCGCGCGGCTCCCCTTCTCCAGTTGGCTATGGCGGCGACTGACTTTGGCCAGCGCCTGCTCTTCCTGCCGGAAGAAGCGCGGGTTCGCAATCGTTGTGCCGTCCGAGAGAGTGGCGAACGTGCTGAGACCAACGTCAATACCCACGGCGCTATCGTGCGGCGGCAGGGCGGATGGTTCCCACGCGCAGGAGATCGCCACATACCACTTGCCCGTGCTGCTGCGCTTGATCGTGACGGTCTTGGGCGTGCCCTCGATCGGGCGGTGCAGCACGACGGCGACGGTGCCGACCTTCGAGAGTTGCAATTGCGCGCCGTTCAGCTTCGCACCGTTGCCGTACTGCGGGTAGGTAAAGCTATCGTAGCGGCCCACGCCGCGAAAGCGCGGATAGCCGGGGTGCTCCCCCGCCTTCACGCGGCGGAAGAAGGCCTGAAAGGCCAGGTCAACGCGCTGCGAGACGTTTTGCAAGACCTGGCTGTGTACGGCGGAAAGCTGCGGGCGCTCTTCTTTGAGAAAGGGCAGATATTGGTGTTGGGCATACATGCTCACGCTAATCTCCGCCTCTTCCCAATAGACCTTGCGCTGCTCCAACAAGGCGTTGTAGACCCAACGGCACTCATCCAGCATGTGGCGCAGGCGGGTGGCCTGAGCTTTCGTCGGGTACAAGCGGTAGAGAAACGTCTTACGCATAACCTATTGTATCAGATCCTTATGTGGGCTTTCAAGTCTTACATAAGGATTATTGTCAAGCCGCTCAATGAGACTGGCCGACGCGGGGCGGGCGTATCCCCAGGTCGAAAGACCGGGGGATACGCCCGCTGTGAGATTCGATAAGCAGAAGAAACAAGCGACGACCGGCCACACGACACGGCGCCGCCAGGGAGGATCGCGCTATGAGCACTCGGACGGGAATCGCGGATCTACATATGCATACCTGTCATTCGGATGGCGTGCCGACCGTCCGGGCGTTGCTGGACCATGTGGCCTTGCACACCCGGCTCGACGTGATTGCGCTGACCGATCATGATACGATCGCCGGTGCCCTAGAGGCCAGGACGCTCGCCCAGCAGGCCGGCTACCCCTTCGAGGTGATCGTGGGCGAGGAAGTCTCCACGCGCCAGGGCCACCTGGTCGGGCTCTTCCTCCGCGAGCGCATCCCTCCCGGCCTGAGCCCCACGGAGACGGTGGCCGCGATCCACGCCGCGGGCGGATTGGCGTTCGCCCCCCACCCCTTTTACCATGCGGAGCAGATCGAAGGGCGGCCGATCACGATGGAGGGGCTCGGGCGGCTGATCGACGACCTGGATCTGGACGCCGTGGAAACCATCAACGCCACGCCCACCCTCGGGGCGGCCAATCGGCGCGCGGCCCGCTACCAGGCCGCGCGCCGTCGGCTCGCGCCGCTTGGCAACTCCGACGGCCATATCCTGGCCGCCATCGGCAAGGGCTATACCACCTTCCCGGGATCGACCGCGCAGGATCTGCGCGTCGCGATCGGGGCGGGCACCACGGCCGCCGGGGCCCGGCCGTATACCGTCCCTGAATTGTGGGCCTACTTGCGGTTCTGGGTCGGGCAGTCGCGGGCGGCGGCGGCCATCAGCGCGAGGCGCTGGCGGCCCGCGGCCCGACGGGCGCTCTAACGCCGCGGGCCGCGCCGGCCGCCGGGCCGCGGGCCGCGGCTAGGGCTCCGCGGTGACCCGTCGGCTGTTGGAGGTATAGGTCGGGCTCTCGATGCCCCACGAGGTGATATGCTCCGGCGTGACGCGGATCAGGTCGGCGACCGCCGCGCCCCAGGGGGCCGTGAACGGCTTGGCCGCATCGCTCAGGGCGGTGCCCCGCCCGCGGATCTGTAGCCCGCTCGCCCCCTGGCCGACTTGTCCGTTGTCCCACTCCAGCGCCACCCGGCCGGTGCGGGCGACGTTGCGAAACTTCTGGCTCTGGCCCAGATTGGTCCCGGCGATGTCAATCGTGTCGAGGTCCGCGTTATAGCGAAAACCCACCGGCACGACATAGGGATTGCCGGCGCTATCCACCGTCGCCAGGCGGGCCAGCCGCTGGCCTTGCAGATAGGCGATCTCGGCCGGGGTGAAAGCAGGCATAGCTACTCCTCGCTAGATACTCCACGATACCTTGGTGTTGTACTCGGTAGATGGCATTCACCATAAGCCACCAGTTTTGCCCCTTGCGCCACGCGCGCAGCAATCATGATATAAAGATTAGCAAAGATGGCAAAAATTTGTCATTCTGAGCGCAGCGAAGAATCCGTTGCCCTGCGGCGCGGGGCGGGGCCAGCGGGCCGTTGGCCCTGCGACCGCCACCGCCCTGACCAGCCCCCCCGATCGCCCCGTTGGGCACGCAGGGGACACACCCAAGCGGATTCTTCGCTGCGCTCAGAATGACAAATCTTATGTTTTCTGCTAACAAAATACATCGTTGACTCATT
>DATGEF010000797.1:0-4139 GCA_035310405.1 Chloroflexia bacterium
CGCGCCGCCGGAGCAAACGCGGGATGCACCGGCGGGCGCGGACGCCGCGGGCGAGTCCCACGCCGATCCGCCGCCCGGCCCCGCCCCGCCCGCTGCCCGGGGCGCAACAGAGCCAGCGCCCGGCCCGCTCCCCGTCCTGCAGCCCGGGGAGCGGGCCATCGTCCCCCAGGCGGTTCTGCTCCCGCCGCAACTGCTCGGCGGCCTGGCCGGCCGGCCCCGCGCCCGGGGTGCGCGGGGCACCGGGCGGCAAGCGGGGGAGCGCCACCTGCTGCCGGCCCACCATGGCCCGCCCGGCCCGGCGCGCGCCGCCCCCCAGCGGCCCCCCGCCGCCAGCCTGGACCTGGCCGGCACCCTGACCGCGGCCGCGCTCCGGCTGGCGGCGGGGGGGCCGGCCGGCGACCACGCCAACCCGGCGCCCCCGGCGCGGCTCCGTCTGCGCCCGGCGGACCTGCGGTGGCGGACGCCGCAGGCGCCGGCCGGAGTGTTGTTCTTGCTGGCCGTCGACGCGAGCGGCTCGATGGCCCGCAACCGCCTGGGCGCGGCCAAGGGCGCGGCGCTCGTGCTGCTGGAGCGGGCCTACCGCCATCGCGACCAGGTGGCCCTGATCGGGGTGCGCGGCCCGGAGGCGCAGTTGCTTGTGCCCCCTACCCGGTCGGTGGCGCGGGCCCGCCGTCTGCTGGAAAGCCTGCCCGCCGGGGGGGGCACGCCGCTGGCCTCCGCACTGGCCCTGAGCCTGGCGATCGCCGCGCGGGCCGCCCTGACCGGGCACCGGCAGACCTTGCTCGTGCTGCTGACCGATGGGCGGGCCAATGTCCCCCTGGCCGGCCGCGCCCCGGCTGCGCACACGGCGGCCAATGTCCCCCTGGCCGGCAGCGCCCCGGCCGCGCACACGGCGGCCGAGATCGCCGCGCTCGCCGCGCGCTGGGCCACGCTGGCCGCCACGGGCGCGGGTGCCACGCTCGTGGTCGACACCCGGCTGCGGTACCTGGGGGATGGGGCGGCTGTCCGCCTGGCCGCGGCCCTGGGCGGCCGCTATCTCTACCTGCCGCAGGCCGGCCCGGGCGCCGTCGGCGCCGCCGCCGAGGCCACGGCGCAGGCCCTCGGCTGGCGGGCGGCCGGCGCTAATGGGCCGGGCGGATGAAGAAGAGGCGTAGGTCGCCGCCGGCCGGTGTGTAATCGGTGTAGCCGGCGAAGCGAAAGCCGCCGGCCCGGCAGAAGGCGATCGCGGGATAGTTGCGGGGCGAGAGCTCGATCATCAGGGCGCCCAGCTCCCCACCGCCGCCCGCCCCGACTGGCGCCCGCGCCCAGTCCCCGGCCGCGTCGAGCAGGAGCCGGCCCAGGCCCCGCCGCCGGTGCTCCGGCGCGACCGCCAACTCGGCAATCCAGGCCAGGCGGGCGCCCGCGACGGCGTTCAGGACGACGTAGCCCCAGACCTCCCCGGGCGCATCCGGTGCCGGGTCCGCCGCGCCGGGCCCCTCGCCGGCTGCAGCCGGGGGCACCGGCCGGACGACCAGCAGGCAGCCGGCGGCCTCCCAGGCCGCGGTGCGCAACGCCGGCGCCCGCAGGGTATAGAGTCCGGGATCGTGGACGGGCCGGGGCAGGCGCAACGGCTGAAAGGTGATGCTGAAGGGTTGGTCTTCCGGGGCCCCGGTCGTCCCGGCCAGGGTCAGGCCGCCGAGCGGATCGTCAAAGGCCCGCGTGACCGGCTGCCAGATCCGCCCGGTGGTGTAGCCGTCGTCGATGGCCAGGCACGCGGCATAGGTGCGGGGCCCGCCGAGCCGGATCTCCACCGTCCGCGGATCATAGGGGCCGGAGCGGCGCTCCGGCCCGGGCCGGGGCGCTCGGATCATGAGCGGCCCGGGACCGGCTGCTCCGTGCGGGGGCCGACATCGCGGAGGGCGTCGACGGGCGGCAGATCGTCGTCCGCCGGCGTGGCCGGCGCGCCGTTGGCGGCCGCCGTGGTCCGGGCAAACTGCTCGGCCGGCTGCTCGTCGACGACAATGCCGGCGGCCTGGGCCGTCGCGGCCGCCCGGGCATCGTTGGTGAGCACCTGGAGGTCGACGCCGAGCTCGCCGGCCAGCAAGAGCAGGCGCCGGTACGCTCCCACGTCGGCCAGGGCCGGCGTCTCGGCGCCCCGCGGGATCACCAGCAGCAGGCGCTTGCCCGGCACACTGCGCAGGCGCCGGCCCAGCTTCTCCCAGGTGGTCGCCGGCCCCACGACGAGGGCCTCGCGCGGATCGGGCTCGCGGATCTTCTGCCAGAGAAATTCGAGGATAATCTTGATCGTGGCGGCCACCGGCACGGCCAGCAGCAGCCCCAGGACGCCGGCCAGGCTGGCCCCGGCCAGGACGACGAAGAGGACCGTCAGCGGATGCAGCTCCACTGTGCGCCCGATCACGAACGGCATGATCAGGTTATCTTCGACCTGGCGGATGATGGTATACATCACCGCCACGGCCACGCCGAGGATCAGCGGCGGCCAGCCGAAATTGTTGGGTGGCGGCTGGGTCATCGCGACGAGCGTGGCGACGGCGCCGGCCGCATAGGGCCCCAGGTAGGGCACCGTTTCGACGATGCCGCTCATCAGGGCCAGCACGACCGCGAAGCGCACGCCCAGGATCGAGAGCCCGACAAAGGTGGCCACGCTGACGATCAGGATCAGGAAGATCTGGCCGCGCAGGTACGAGCCGAGCGTGGCGTTGACGCGCTTGAACCACGGGTCGAGCTCGGCCAGGACCGGGCTGGAGAAGAGGCCGCGGATATTGGCGACGATGCGGTCCGCGTTGAGCAGAAAATAGAAGCTGGCGATCAAATAGAGCAACAGGTTGAGCAGCCGCTCGGCGATATCGCGCGCCAGCTCCGGCGCGCGGGAGCGCAGCCCGCCGATCAGGTCGTCCGGCACCTGGCGCAGGGCGGCGCTGATCTGGGCGGCCGAGAGGCTCGTGCTGCCGACCAGCAGCCGGTTGGTCTGGAAGAAATCCTGGACCTGCTGGAGATAGGTCGGCGCCGCGTCGGCGAGCTGCCGCACCTGCGCAATCAGCAGCGGGATGGCGACCGTCAGGCCCCAGATCAGGGCCGCGACCAGCCCGAAGTAGATGACGACGACCCAGAGGCTGCGCGGGCCGCCGATCCGCCGCGTGGCGAAGCCGACGACGGCGTTGAGGATGAAGGCCGTGACCAGTGCCCAGATAAAGGGGGTGACGATGCCGCTGACCAGGTAGAGAAAGACCAGAGTCAATCCTACCCCGCCCCAGATCAGGGCGTTTTTAGTGCGGGCATTAAAGTGGATGGCTGCCATACTACCTATGATAACATAGAACCGGCGTTCTGTACAGGACCGCGGGCGGCCCGGGCGGGCGCGGCCGGGTTTGACGCTCCCCCGGGCGCATGGTACAATAGGGCCTGGCACCCCCACCCAGCACACAGGAGGAGACACGGCGCATGGCCGACACCCAGGTGACGATTGACGGCGTGCAGATCAAGGATCTGACCACCCATCCCGACGAGCGCGGCTACTTTCGCGAGATCATCCGCGCGACCGACCCTTTCTTCGGCGAAGGCTTTGCCCAGCTGAGCCATTCCCTGATGTACCCCGGGGTGGCCAAGGCCTGGCACATCCATAAAACCCAGGTCGACTGGTGGTACGTGCCGCTCGGCGCCCTGAAGGTCGCCCTCTACGACACCCGCCCGCACTCGCCCACCCACGGCGTGACCATGGAGCTCTTCCTGGGCGAGCCCTATCCCCAGCGCGTGCTCAAGATCCCGCCGGGCGTGGCCCATGGCTGCCGGGCCATCGGCGGCGTGAGCCACCTGTTCTATGTGACCTCGAATACCTACGACCCCGCGGAAGAAGGCCGCATCGCCCACGACGATCGCACAATCGGCTACGACTGGAACGCCGGCCCCAGTATCAAATAAATTGAGGAGTGAGCACGCCTACGTGCGAACGGGTACTACCCCGCCGTTCGCACGTAGGCGTGCTCACTCCTCAGATCTGAGGAACTCTGTAATTCTTGCAAATAAAGAAGTACGATCTGCGACATCCCGCTAGACCCATCCCCGGTCGATTTCCAGTAGCCACTCCTCTCCTAACTCATAGTTACGATAGCTGGAGTAGGGATATTGCTCCAGTTGCGCCA
>DATGEF010000798.1:0-3832 GCA_035310405.1 Chloroflexia bacterium
CGCGGGCCGGCCAGGGACAGGTGATCGGCATCGGCGGGGAGGCCGGCCTGGGCAAAAGTCGGCTGCTGGCCGCCACGCTGGACGCCGCGCGCACGGCGGGCTGGGCGGTCTATAGCGGGGCGGCGCAAAGCTACGGCACGCAGACGGCCTACTTGGCCTGGCAGGCCGTCTGGCAGGCCTTTTTTGACCTGGACCCGATCGGGCCGCCTGAGGAACAGGCCGGCGCGCTGGAGGAGCGGCTGGCCACGATCGACTCGGGGCTGCTGGAGCGCCTGCCGCTGCTGGGCCCCGCGCTGGGCGTGGCCCTGCCCGACACAGCGCTGACGGCGAGTATGGAGCCGGCACTGCGCCAGCAGTCGCTGGCCGCCCTGCTGATCGCTTGCCTGCGGGAGCACGTCCAGGCCACGCCGGTGTTGCTGGCCCTGGAGGATGCCCATTGGCTCGACCCGCTCAGCCACGATCTGCTGGTGGCCCTGGCCCGGGCCATTCCCGCCCTGCCGGTCGTGCTGTTGCTGGCTTATCGGCCGGGGGAGCCGGGGCGCCCGGCGGTCCCGGACGTGGCCACCCTGCCCCATTTCGGCGAGCTGGCCTTATCCGCCCTGGCGCCGGACGCGGCCCACGCCCTGGTGGCCACGGGCCTGGCCGCCGCGGGCCGGGCGCCCGCACCCGGCGTGGTCGCCGCGCTCGTCGAGCGGGGCGCCGGCAACCCCTTCTACCTGGAGGAACTGGTCCGCTATCTGCAGGAGCGGGGCGTCGACCCCGGCGACGCGGCCGCCGTCGCCGGGGTCGCCTGGCCGCCGAGCCTGGGCAGCTTGCTACTGGCCCGCATCGACCAGGTGACGGAGGCGCCCCGCCGGGTCTTGAAGGTGGCCAGCATCCTCGGGCTACGCTTTGGCCTGCCCCATCTGTGGGGCGTCTACCCGGAGCTGGGGACGGCCGAGGCCGTGAGCGCGGCCCTGGACATCCTGGCGCGGGTCGAGCTGGCGCCGCTGGACACGCCGGAGCCGGTGCGCACCCACCGCTTCCAGCATGCGCTGACCCGCGAAGTGACCTACGGCAGCCTGCCCGAGGAGGTCCGGCAACGGTTCCACGAGCAGTTCGCGGCCTGGCTGGAAGGGCAGGGCAGCGCGGATCTGGACTTGCTGGCCTATCACTACGGGCAGAGCGCCAACGCCACCAAGCGGCGCCTGTATCTGCAGCGCGCCGGCGACGCCGCGGCCGTGGCCTGGGCCAACGGGGCCGCAGCCGGCTATTACGCGCAGCTGCTGGCGGAGCTGCCCGCGGATGATCCCGCCCGGGCGCCGGTGCTCCGGGCGCTGGGTGCGGTTCTGGAGCGGCAAGGGGCCTGGGACGACGCGGCCGCCCGCTACACCGCGGCCCACGCCGCCGCAGCGACGGCCGGCGACCGCGCCGCGGCCGCCGCGGGCCTGGGCCTCGTCCGCCACCGCCAGGGCGCCTATGCCGAGGCGATCGCCTGGCTGGAGCAGGCGCGGGACGCCTACGGGGCGGCCGGGGATGCCGCAGGCGCGGCGCGGGCACTGGCCGAGCTGGGCCGGGTCTATCAATTACAGGGCGAGTACGAGGCCGCCAACACGGTGCTGGCGGCCTGCCGCGCCGCGGCCCAGGCGGCCGGCGATCGGGCGACCGAGGCGCAGGTGCTCAACAATCTCGGGCTGGTCGCCCATGCCCAGGGCGCGTACCCGGCGGCGCGGGCGCTCTTCGCGGCGAGCCTGGATCTCCGCCAGACGCTGGGCGACCGCTGGGGCATCGCCATGGCCCTCAATAACCTGGGCCTCGTAGCCCACGAGCAGGGCGAGTACGCGGCGGCGCGGGCCTATCACGAGCAGAGCCTGGGGCTCCGCCAGGTGCTGGGCGACCGCTGGGGGATCACGATGTCCCTCAATAACCTGGGGCGAGTGGTCTATGCGCAGGGCGCGCCCGCCGCCGCGGAGGCCCTCTTCGTGGAGAACCTGGCCCTCCAGCGCGAGCTGGGCGACCGCTGGGGCAGCGCGCTCTCCCTGAATAACCTGGGCGAGCTGGCCCACGAACGCGGCGCGCCGGAAGCGGCCCGCGCCCTGTTTGCCGAGAGCCTGGCCCTGAGCCGCGCGGTGGGCGACCGCTGGGGCATCGCCATGTCCCTGGCCAATCTCGGGCGGGTGGCCCAGGATCAGGGCGCCTGGGCGATGGCGCAGACGTTGTACGAAGAAAGCCTGGCCCTGAGCCGGGCCCTGGGGGCCCGCGAGGATATCGCGATGGCCCTCACCGACCTCGGGCTAGTGGCTCTGGAGCAGGGCGATCGCCGGCTGGCGGCGGCGCGGCTGGGGGAAAGCCTCGACCTCGCCCGGGCCCTCGGGCCGGGCCAAACCGCCCGCAATGCCCTGGTGGGCGCCGCGGCCGTGATCCCCAGCCCGGCCGGCGCGGCCCGCGTGCTCGGCGCCGTGACCGGGCTGCTGCAGGCCCAAGAAACCACGCTGCAACCCGCGGTCCAGCGCCGTTATGAGCAGGTCGCCGCCACCGCCCGCGCGGCCCTGGGCGCGGCGCCCTACCAGGCCGCCTTCGCCGCCGGCCAGGCCCTCCTCTGGGACGCCGCCCTCGCCGCGGCCCGCACGGCGCTCGCCGCCGCGGGCGAACACGCTTCCGCGTGACAAACGTCCCGCTTTGCGGTACTATAAGACTACCTCTGATCCCCGCGGTGTGGCCGCCGCCCCCTGCCGGCCCCGGGTCGCGTCCCGGCGGCGCGCGATCCATTGCCGGGCTAGGGATCGGAGCCAGCGCGGCCGGGGCCCACCGGCCGGGATAGGAGCAACCATGATCATCCTGAGGAGCAGGGGAGCGCGGCGCTGGCGGGCGCTCCTGCTGGGCGGCCTGATCGCCGTGCTGGCCTGGCCGGCCGGCCAGACGCTGGCATCCTGGGCGGGGTGGGCCCCCGCCCCGCCCGCGCCCGTGCGGGCCGCGCCGGCGCCCCCGGCGCCTATCGCGCTCAACCCCGTGAACGGCAAGATCGCCTTTGCCAGCGACCGCGACGGCAATAACGAGATCTACGTGATGAATCCCGACGGCAGCAACCCCGTGCGCCTCACCAATAACCCGGCCAACGATACCGACCCCGCTTGGTCGCCCGACGGCACCCGCCTCGCCTTCGACAGCAACCGCAGCGGCAGCCTGGAGATCTGGGCCATGAACGCCGACGGCAGCAACCCGACCCAGCTCACCAACGCCGCCCACAGCAACATCGCCCCCGACTGGTCGCCCGACGGCAGCAAGATCGTCTTCTACAGCGACCGCAACGGCATCACCTACCAGATCTACGTCATGAACGCCGACGGCAGCGGCCAGATCAACGCCAGCAACGCGGCCGCAGAGGATTTCAGCCCCGAATGGTCGCACGACGGCACCCGCATCGCCTTCCAGCGCCAGGTCTTCCTGTCCCAGATCTATGTCATGAACGCCGACGGCAGCGGCCAGACCAACCTGTCCAATAATTCCGGCTTTGATTTCGAGCCCAGCTGGTCGCCGGACAACAGCAAGATCGTCTTCTACAGCAACCGCAACGGCAACTACGAGATCTATGTCATGAACGCCAACGGCAGCGGCCAGACCCGGCTGACCAATAACGCGGCCAGCGACCAGGCACCCGCCTGGTCGCCGGACGGCACCAAGATCGTCTTCGCCACCAACCGCGACGGCACGTACCAGATCTACTCCATGAACGCCGACACCAGCGGGCTGACCCGGCTGACCAACGACGCGGGCAACGACGTCAGCCCGGCCTGGCAGGCCGCGCCGCCGCCCACGGCGACCGCCACGGCGACCCGTACTCCCGTGCCGCCCA
>DATGEF010000799.1:0-10995 GCA_035310405.1 Chloroflexia bacterium
GCTGAAGTAGATAATGCGCAGGACGGGGCCGATGACCAGGCCGTGCGACCAGATGGCCCGATGGTGGATGAAATGCTGGTAGGGCCACCAGAGGAAGCGAAAGCGGCCCCAGCGCAGGTAGGGCTCGGAGCGCAGGTCCAGGTCGCAGGAGAACATAATCCCCGAGAGCAGATACGCGCCGGCCAGGATGCCGACCTGGCCGGGCGACATCCCCGGCCAGGCCAGGCTAAAGGGCGCGGCACCCGCCGCGGTGACGACCGTGATGATATCATGGGTTCGCCCATCCGGCATCGTGCTGATCCTCCTCCGCCCTGGTCCAATAATAGCACACCTGTACTACCCTGTCAAGCAGCAAAATCCCGGCGCCGCCAGGAGGCTGCACGCCGGGGTGAGGGTCCCAAAAGCCGGGCGCGGTTATTTTTGGGGCGCGAGCCGGCGCAGATAGCGGATCGCGAACAGGCCGCCGAGCAGGCCGAGCGCCAGAAGCACCGGGAACTCGCCCCCGGTCTTGGGCGCCGGCGGGGTGGTCAGCGGCTGGATCGGGCTCGTCGGGGTGGCCGTGGGCTGCGCAGTGCTGCCGGGCAGCTTTTGGGCCGTGGTCAACCAGTCCGTCGGCGAATCGGTGTCGTGGCCGATGGCCATGCGGAAGAAGGACTGGTTGGCGTTGGGGTCGGGGGTTTTGATCCCCGGGTTCCAGAGCATGGTCTGGAAGGCCTCATAGTTCTTCCAGGAACTACTCGGCGTCCCCCAGTTCAGGCTGTCGATGGGCTTGCCGTTGTTATCCTTGAGCCCCAGCATATCGTTGGCGCCGTCGAGCCCCTTGGCCGGCCAGTTACTCAAGCTGCTCGCCTTGATTTTGGCCAGGTTAAACGAGTCGATGGTCATGGTGGGCAGGGTGATGCAGGTCGTGCTGGTGCAAATACTCCAATCGGTGAGGGTCAGCGAGCTCTTGGTCATGTTGTAGAGTTGGAACCACTCCTCGGAGGGATTCACCGCGTTATAGACGTCGGTGATTTCGATCGTGGTCGATTCGGCCCGCGCTGGGGCCGACGCCAGCAGGCTGAGCATCCCACTGAACAATACCAAGGCCAGGGCGAGCGACATACGTGGCAGACTCCGCACAGGTCCTTCTTCCTTTCTGCTGCAGCTTGAGGAGTCCCGGCCACCCGGTGACCCGCAGCACCTATATGGCTACACTCCCGGCGCCGGGCTTGGTTGACGGCCCGTACCCTGACGTGGCGGGAACAAAAGGTGGAAGCAGGAGAGCGGGTGCGCGTAACGGCCGGGGGCACAGGTGACCTACCGGCCTCACCACGCATACCTTGCTTGCCAGGTCTACATAACAATGTAGCACAAGTTTTTGAATATGTCAAGTACCTGATCGGTAGAATCCGGCCTTATTTTACCCCGGATCGCCCGGCTACGACGCGATGTGCGCGGGAGTGGCGCCCGCGACCAGGGGCTCCCCGCCCAGGAAGATGTGCAGGATGCGGGCAGTGGCGCCCCAGATGGTGTAGGGCCCGTACTCGAAGTAGTGGACCTCGACGGGGCCGCGCGGCGTCTCGCGCACTTCTTGGCGATGGATGCCGGCCACCCGCAAGCCGGCGACGGGGACCTCGATCACCTCTGCGACTTCGCCGGGGTTGGGCACGAACGCCGGGCGGGCCGCCGCGTGCCCAATAATCGGCGTAATCAGGTAGTTGCTGACCACGGTATGGACCGGCGGCAGCGTGCCCACGACCGTGACCGCAGCCGGCGGAATGCCGAGCTCTTCGTGCGCTTCGCGCAGGGCGGCGGCGGCCGCGTCCGCATCGTCGGGGTCCTGGGAGCCCCCGGGGAAGGAAATCTGGCCCGCGTGAGTCGGCAGGTGCGCCGTCCGCCGGGTGAAGACGATCGTCTCATGGCCCGTCGCCGGGTCGGGATAGAGTAACAGCAGCACGGCGGCCGCCCGGGGCGGCGGGCCGTCGGCGAAAGCAGCAGGGCCACCGATTGTCGTCACCATGGGCAATGATCCTTACGGGGTACAGGGCGCATGTAGCACCAGCCCGGGATAGCGTGCCTGGAGCGTGGCCTCATCCGGATACCAGACCAGGTTAGTGGGCGCCAGCGTATGCCAGGCCGGGTCGCTCACGCAATAATAATATTTCCGGCTGTGGGTACTGACGACAAAACGCCCGGCCGGGGCCGGCGTCCCGGTGCCCGGCGGCAGCCCGGCCGTGCTGGACGGTCGTGGAGTATACGTGGGCCGGGGGGTCCGTGTATCTGTCGGCGCCGCCGGAATGGGCACCCCGGTGGGCACCGGGGTGCTGCTCAGCGGCGGGCCCGCGGGTGGGGAAGCGCTCGGCGAGGGCAGCGCGCTGTCGACCGGCGTCGCACTGGCGCGCGGCGTATGGGTCGGATGGGGGGTGCGAGTCGGATGGGGCGTATGGGTCGGATGCGGGGCCCGCGGGACCGCCGGCGGGCGGGGAGCCGGGGCGAGCGCGGTGGGCCCCCCCGCCGCGCCAGCGTCGGGCGTGGGGCGCGCGCCGGCCGGAAGCACAGGTGGCGTGTCCGTCGCGGCCAGCCCGCCGGACGGCGGCGGGCTGGCCGTGGCGGTCGACACCAGGTAGTCAACATGCAGCAACGCGCCCGCCGGCGTGGCGGTGCTCCCCGATCCGGGGCCCGCCGCGCGGGGGGCCGGGGTCAGATCGGGCGCCAGGCCCGGCGTCGGGCCGGCGATCTGGGGGGTGGGGGCCGCGGTATTGCAGGCCGCCAGCAGCAGGAAAGCCCCGGCCAGGGCCGCCGTAGATCTGCAGTGCATCAGGAACCTCCATCGGCAGAGTGGAAACCGCCCCGCCGCACTACAGGGCGGCGTATTCTAGCACGCGCCGGGGAGGCTGTCAACTGCGCCGGCGGGTGCGGGGTGGAAGAGGCCGTCGCCCAGGTAGGGACCCCCGCCTAACCGGGGACGCTATGGGTGGCTGCGGCGGTATAGACGGCCATGGCGGCGGCCACCCCGGCCCCCGCGGGGACCGGATGGGCATGGGTCGCCAGCAGGAGCTCCAGGGCGCCGAGCAGATCGAGCACAAACTCCTGGCGGGCGCCGTAGCCCATCAAACCGACCCGCCAGATCTTGCCCTTCAGCGGGCCCATGCCGCCGCCGATCTCGATGCCGTGATAATCGCGCAGGGCGGTACGGCCCCGCAGATCGTCGATCCCGCTGGGGATCTGGATGGCATTCAACGGCCAGAGGCTGCTTGTTTCCTCGGGCAGGAAGGTCAAACCCAGCGCCTCGCAGCCGGCCCGGAAGGCCTGGTGCTGCAGCTGGTGCCGGGCCCAGCGCTGCTCCAGCCCCTCGGCCGCGATCTGGCGCAGGGCGGCCAGCAACGCGTAGACGAGCGGCGCCGAGATCGTGTGGTGGTACTGGTGGTCATCCCAGTAGCCGGCCAGGAGGTCGGCGGCCAGATAGAAGGTGGCCGGCGGCGCCGGGCGGGCGCGCAAGCGGGCCAGCGCGCGCTCGCCAATCGTGAAGGGGGCCAGGCCGGCGGGCGCGCCCAGGCATTTCTGCGAGCCACTGTAACACGCATCCACGCCCCAGGCGTCGACTTCCACCGGGTGGCCGCCCAGCGAGGTAACCGTATCCAGCACCAGCAACCCGTCTACCTCGCGCACGGCCGCGCCGATGCCGTCGAGCGGCTGCAGGACGCCGGTCGACGTCTCGGCGTGGACGAGGGCCACGACCTGGGGGCGCGCCGCGCGGATGGCGTCGACCAGGCGCGCGGGATCGAGCGGCCGGCCCCACTCCCCGTCCACCCGCACGACCTGGCCGCCCAGGCGGCCGGCGACCGCGCAGAGCCGCTCGCCAAAGTAGCCGATGACCCCAACCAGCACCCGATCGCCCGGGGCGACCGTGTTCTGCAGGGCGGCCTCCAGCCCCGCCGTGCCGGTGCCCGAGACGGCCAGGGTCACCCGATTCTGGGTCCGGAACACCTGGCGCAGGCGCGCCTGCAGCTCGGCCATCAGCGCCAGGAGCGCGGGATCGAGATGGCCCAGCGGCGGCAGCGCCAGGGCCTGCAGCACCGCCGGGTCGACTTCGCTCGGCCCGGGGCCCATCAGTAGCCGCTTGGGCGGGTTCGGCAGGACCGGCGGGGCCCCCTCAGTAGAATCGCGCATGCGGGTTGGCCTCCTTCGAGTAGGCAGTAGGCAGTAAGCAGTAGTCAGTGACCGGTGACGAATGAGTCGGCAGTACGGGATCGTTGTAGCCAGTCCCGTGCCCTCGTTTATAGACCCATCCCGCCCCGGTTGCGGAGCGGGTTCCTTTCTGCTATCCTTAGAGCAACGACGACGATCGCAGAGAGAGGACCCTGGTTATGCCCGCATTGGTCGATGAACTACGCCAGCAGGCGACGGCGATCCTGGATGAGCTGATGCAGCGTGCCCCCCAGGAGCTGAAAGGCACGCTGTATGACGAGATGAACAAGCAGAAAGTCTTGCGGGCGCGCTATGCCAACGTGCTTGAGGTGCTCACCGATTATGCCCAGGATGCCGACCAGGCCATGTTCCGTCAGCACCACATCATCATCTTCATGCAGCGCTACTACCTGGATATTGACGCCAAGAATCTGCTGACTCCGCGCCTGATCAACTGGCGCACCCGCGAGATCGAGCGATCGGTCAATATGTACCTTGACATCCTCAAGCAGTTTACCGCGCCCGAGCACCATGCGGAGCTGGAGGCGATCTTCGTGACCGTGCGCCGGATCATCCACCAGATGGGCTCCTTCCTGCTGGCCCATATCGACGAGCTCCAGGCCCGTATCCCCCGGGTCAAAATGGCGGGGATCGAGTACGCCGAAGACAGCACCTTTGACATTGATCCGCAGAGCTGGCCCTCCTGACCGGATGCAGATCACCACACAGACCTGGCAGGGCCGCCCTCTCTATCGCCTGGAGACCACGGACTGGATCGCCGAGTGTTTGCCCGATCTCGGCGGCAAAGTCATCACCTTCCTGGATCGGCACAGCGGCCGGCAGTGGCTCTGGCGCAATCCCCGCCAGCCGTACCGCAAGCTCCCCTTCGGCAGTGACTACGGCAACTCCGACTCGTCGGGGATTGACGAATGCTTCCCGGCGGTCGCGCCCGGTCCGTACCCCGCGCCGCCCTGGGCCGGCCGGCCGATCGCCGACCATGGCGAGATCTGGAGCGCGACCTGGGCCGTCGTCGAGACCGGCCCGGCACTGCGGACCCAGGTGACGGGGGTGGAGTTCCCCTACCTCTTCGAGCGGAGCCTGGAAGTGGGGCCGGGTAGGGGGCTCCTCTTCCGCTACCGGGTGCGCAACCTGGGGGATGCCCCCTTCCTCTATTGCTGGGCGGCGCATGCGATTTGGGCCCCGACCCCGGGCATGCGCCTCGTGGTGCCCGAGCCGGCCACGGTCCGGCTGAATGGCGCCACCGGCGCCTGGCCGGTCCCGATCCCGCCGGCGTTCCGCTGGTCCCCGGCCCCCCCCATCCCGTCCGGCGAGGACGGCTCCCTCGGCGTCGTGCCGCCGCCGGCCGGCGCGGTGGGCCGGGCCGCCAAGCTCTTCCTGACCGATCTCCAGGCGGGCTGGGTCGGGCTGTACGATCCGGCCACCGACAGCCACCTGCGCCTCCAGTATGACCCGGCCCAGCTCAACACGCTCGGGCTCTGGTTGAACTGGCATGGCTGGCAGGACTACTACCACCTCGGCGTCGAGCCCGCGATCGGCACCGTGGACGACCTCACGGGCGCCCAGGCCCAGGGCACCGCCCGCGCCCTCGCCCCCCAGGGCGTCCATGAATGGTGGTGGGAACTCCTGCCGGGGGCCGGCTCGATTTGATCCACGAAGCGCACGAAGCGCACGAAGCCGCCCGGTAGAGGCCAAAGCGTGGGTGGGTATGCATTGGTTGAAGCACACGGGAAGCGGCGGAAGCCCGCTTGACGGGACATTAACAAACCGGTAAAGTGGCGGTATGTCCATGGCGCTGCAATTGTTAGGTCGTGCGATCAAGCAGGTTCAGTACCGGCACCATCGTGCCCTCGACACCGCGCTCGCCGCGGTGGGGACGACACTCGCCCAGTGGGATGCCCTGCGCGCCATCGACCGCCAACCAGGGGCTTCCACCCACGCCCTGGCCCGCGCCACGTTCCAGAGCGATCAAGCGTTCGGCACCCTCGCCAACCGGCTCCAAGCGCAAGGCCTCATCGAGCGGCGGCCCGGCCACGGTCAACGGATTGAACACCACCTGACCCCGGCCGGCACGAACACGCTCGCCGCCGGTCACCCGATCGCGGACGAGGTCTTGCGCGCCTCATTCGCGCCTCTCTCCGAGGAGGAACGCGCGACGCTGCTCGACCTGCTCCTCCGGATTATTGGCGAAAGCTCACCTAGCTGACTCCCAGCGGCAGATCTCTCCCGAGGTACCACGCGTCCCATTACCCCTTACCGGCACCAACCTGAGAGGGCAGGTTGGCGTCCCAAGTATCTTAACATCTTTATATAACCTTGCTTATATAAAGATGTTGTTGTATAATGATGGTGCTAGGATGGGTCTGCAAACTCCAGGCCCGATTCAGGATGTACTCGCTACCTTGTTGAAAGGAACAAACGCATGCCTACCCCCACGACTCGCACCGTGGCCCTCCGCCCCGACCTCAATCTCACGGTGAGCGAGGCCGGAACCGGACGCCCCGCCCTCATCCTGCACGGTGGCGGCGGCCCGTTCACCGTCGCTGGCCTCGCCGCCCACCTCGCCGCCACCATGCACACAATCACCCCGACCCACCCAGGCTGGAACGGCACTCCCCGCCCCGCAGAGTGTGCCCGGATCGCCGACCTCGCCGGCGTGTACCTGGACTACCTTGCGGATCACGACCTGCACAATGTGCTCGTGATTGGATCGTCGCTCGGCGGTTGGATCGGCTGCGAGATGGCGACGCGCGACGCGGCCGGGCGCATCACGGGCCTCGTCCTGATCGATGCCGGCGGCATCAAGGTCCCAGGCGAACCCATGCGGGATTTCTTCGCGCTCACCGCGCGCGAGGTCGCCGAATACTCCTTCCACGACGCCGACCGCTTCTACGTGGACCCGACGACGGTCCCCGCAGATCAGGCGGCGATCCGGCAGGCGAACATGGCGACCATGCGGGTCCTCGCGGGCGATCCGTACATGCATGACCCGCAGCTCCTGAACCGCCTCGGCCGCATCCAAATCCCCGTCCTGGTTATCTGGGGCGCGAGCGACCGCATCTTCACCCCCGCCTATGGAGCCGCCTATGCCGCCGCCTTCCCGGCCGCCCGCTTCGCGATCATCAAGGAGGCCGGCCACCTACCGCAGATCGAACAGCCGACCGCCACCTTCGCCTGCATCGATAGCTATGTGAGCGACCAGAAGTAGGGGCTACAGCGCGGCGGGCCATGGCGCAGAAGTCGTCCGCTAGAGGCCCAAGCGTGGGTGGATGCGCACTGGAGATCTAGATGGCCGACCCAAGATGGTTGCGCGGCGCAGGCGGGGCATGGTATAGTTGTGAAACCCCTAGGTCAGTTTTGCAACTGACCAGGGGCCCACGTTAACCTACGCCTTAGAGCTAAGGAACCACGGATGCCGCAGATTCCGATCAACGACAGCGTACTGTACTATGAACTGCACGGCCAGGGGCCACCGCTGGTCTTCATCCACGGGTTAGGGTCCAGCACACAAGATTGGGCCTACCAGGTCGCCGCGTTAGCCCCGACCTACACGGTCCTGACCTTCGACCTGCGGGGGCATGGCCAGTCGGCGCGGCCGCCGGGACCGTACACCATCCCCTTGTTCGCCGCGGACACCGCCGGCCTGCTGCAGGCCCTGGACATCGGCGCTGCGCACATCGTCGGCGTGTCGCTAGGCGGGTCCGTCGCTTTCCAGCTAGCCCTCGACGCCCCGACGCAGGTCAAAACGCTGACGATCGTGAACAGCGCCCCGGGCCTGCCCGGCAGCGCCGCGGCAGCGCAGCAGGAAATCGATCGCCGCGTCGCCCTCGTCCAGCAGATGGGCATGCGCGCGATGGGCGAGGCGCTCAGCCCGAATCTCTTCCCCCACCCGGAACACGCGGCCTTGCGTCAGAGCTTCGTGGAACGCTGGGCCACGAACGACCCGGCCGCCTACATCGCGGCCACCCGCGCGCTGCTCGGCTGGGATGTGGGGGACCAGATCGGGGCGATTCGCTGCCCGACGCTGGTCATCGCCGCCGATCAGGACTATTCGCCGGTGGCGGTGAAAGCAGCCTACGTCCAACGGATGCCCGACGCCCGTCTGGTGGTGATCCCCGCGACCCACCATGCCGTGCCGATGGAGACGCCGGAGCAATTCACCGCCGTGCTGGTGGCCTTTCTGGCGGAGCAGCGCTGATAGTCAGGAGGACCCCTTACCATGAACGCCCTCGATATCCTCAAATACGGGCACGGCACCCTGCTCCAGTCGATCGACGGCCTGCCCGACGATGCGTGGGACACGCCCGGCGCGTGCGGCGATCTCTCGGCCCGCGCCCTCCTGATCCACATGACGGCGCAGGAAGCGGTGCTGGGCGACGTGCTGAGCACTTTCGCCCAGCCGGGCAGTCCCACGCCGCACCTTGACCGCTTCCGGGCCCTGCAGGGCGGCGACGAGTTCACGTTGGAACAGATTGCGGCGGCGCAGGGTGGGTCGGCCGCCGCCGCGCGGGCCGGCTACCAAGCCGCCCACGACCGGCTCATGGCCCTGGCGGCGCAGATCCCGCCCGAGCAGCTGCGCGAGGTGGGCACCATCCCCTGGTACGGCCCGGAGTACGCGCTCGACGACCTGATCGTCTACTTCAACTACGGCCACAAGCGTGAGCACAGTGGACAACTCGGCCTCTTCCGCGACCGTGTCCGTCCGGCATGAAGAGTATGAGCAAGGATGAGTAACATAACGAGTACCAGCCAGCCGGGGGCCGTGCCGCAGGGCCGGGCGGCCGAATCCCTGGAAGACGCCCTGGGGGAGCCGTTGCTGCCAGGGGCGGCCAGCGGGGAGGTGGTGATCCGGCTGAGCGATCCGGCCGGGATGGCGTTCCTGGCCCAGGCGCCCTCGGGCCACACGCTGGTGCTCGACACCGGCAGTGCCCACGGCGGCCATGGCGGCGGGGTTGAGCCGCTGGAGCTGCTCCTGGTGGCGCTCGCCGGCTGCACCGGGATGGATGTCATCGCGATCTTGCGCAAGAAGCGCCAGGTGGTTACTGATTACCGCGTGCGGGTGGCCGCCATCCAGCGCCAGGCCCACCCCCAGGTCTACACCCACATTGTCGTCCAGCATATCGTCAGCGGGCCGGCCCTCGACCTGACCGCGGTCGGCCGCGCGGTGGAGCTATCGGCCTACAAATATTGCCCGGTCAGCGCCATGTTGATGCAGGCCTGCCCGGTCACCCACCAGTACCGCGTCGTGAAGACGGCGATCGGCGCGGCGTCCTGAGCCGCGGCCGCGCTTGTCAAGCGCGGCCGAATCTGGTACAATAGAGGGGTGAACACGCGTGAGCAGGGCCGGCGGGACCTGGCCGTCAACCGCAAGGCGTTCCACGACTATGCGATCGACGAGACGATCGAGGCCGGCCTGGTGCTGGTGGGCTCGGAGATCAAATCCTTACGGGACGGCAAAGCGAACCTGCGCGAGAGTTACGTGCGGGTCGAGCGGGGCGAAGCCTGGTTGATTAATGCCCACATCGGGGTCTACCCGCAAGGGGGCACGCACTTCAACCACGAGCCGCTCCGCCGGCGCAAGCTGTTGCTCCACGGCAACGAGATCATCTATCTCCGGGCCAAGGTCGAGCAAAAGGGGCTGGCCCTGGTGCCGATCCGGATCTATCTCCTGCACGGCAAGGCGAAGCTCGAAGTGGCCCTGGGCCGCGGGAAGAAACTGTACGATAAGCGCGACGCCCTGGCCGAGCGCGACGCCCAGCGGGACATCGCGCGGGCCGTGCGGGGCAAACTCTAAGACACCACCTGGGGATGCATGGCTTCGACAGGGGGTGAGGTTTGGTAATTGCAAGCCGAGGCGCTCTGCCCTCGTTAATCAAGAGCAAACCAACAACCGGCAATCAGCCTGTTGCTCTCGCTGCCTAGTACCAACTAGCTCCGGCGACGTCCGTCCGTTCTTTTCCTGGTAGAACGATCGCGGGCGCCATGAACCAGGATGCTGCCCCGGGGACTGCCTGATAAGCGGGGCCTAAGCCTATTGGGCTGGCGAGCCGGCGCTCCGTCCGTGGAGCACCGGTGAGTGACTCAACCATACGCGGACTACGCTTGTAGTATATTGCCGGCTGAGCTTTCTGGACGGGGGTTCGATTCCCCCCATCTCCACCCAAACCAGGCCAGAGGCCAGGTTCCTTGCGGGACCTGGCCTCTGGCCTGGTTTGAGATCGGGCTATTGGATAGGTTGGGTGATGGCACGACTGGGAGATGTAAGCTGGGCCCCGGGCGGATGGGATCGCGCGGGCGTATAATGGGGGAAGGAGATGGCGATTATGACGATTACGGCTGAGCAGTTTGGCCAGGGGATGCGCTTCCCGGCCTATATGGCGCAAATGCGCGACAACCAGGAGGCGTTTGCGGCCAATTACGCCGCGTTCCAGATCACGGCCGCGGACCAGGAGGTGATCTCCCGCCTGGATCGGCCGCTACAGGTGCTGATCCTTACCGAGGACTGGTGCGGCGACTCGCTGCTGTACTTGCCGGTGCTCGGGCGCCTGGGCGCCGCGGCGCCGAACTGGGACCTGCGCGTGTTCCTGCGCGACCAGCACCTCGATCTGGCCGACCAATACCTCAACCAGGGCAAATGGCGCTCGGTGCCGGTTGTCGTCTTCTATGATCACACACTGCACGAGCTGGGGCGCTTTATCGAGCACCCGGCCCTGGCCCGCCAGGAGCGCCAGACCTTGATCGATCATGTGGCGCGCGAGCACCCCGCCGTCCAGGCGGGCCGGCCTTATAACGATCAGAGCGACGCCG
>DATGEF010000800.1:0-9173 GCA_035310405.1 Chloroflexia bacterium
TTACCCAGCGCATTGTCCGTGCGGCCCGCGATGGAGCACCAGGACGAGGTGCCGGGACAGACGTAGAACGGGATGCCGGCCGCGGCGAACTGCGGACAATGCTCGGCGAAGGCATGGCCGGCGTCATAGCCCCACTCCAGGGCCACGCTATCCTGCGGCAGCTCGGCGATCAACGCGGGCTGCTGGACGATGATATCGCCCCAGAACTGCATCGTATGCTGGCGCGTCGTCACCTCTTGATAGATCTGGAGCAGGTAGTCCAGGTAGACCCGCGCGGTGCCGCGTTGCGCGCACGCCTCCCGGCTGCGGCCCTGGCCCAAATCGAAGGTCTCGTCACAGCCGACGTTCACCTGGCGGCTGGAGAAATGCGGCAGCAGCTCATCGTAGAGGCTGCGCACCAGCGCCAGGCTGCCGGGATCCTCCGGGCAGAGGCTGAACGGGCCGGGCATCGTGCCCCAGGGGACCTGGAACTCGCCGGGCGTCTCGGCGAGCGGGGCGTAGCGATCATGGATCAGCCAGCGGTGCATATGGCCGAAGGAGTTCTGATTGGGCACCAGCTCGACGTGCCGCGCGCGGCAGAAGTCGTCGAGTGCCAGGATCTCGTCGCCGGTGATGGGCGACGCCTGCGCCCAGACGTCCGGGTGCTGGTGGTAGGCGAAGGTGTGCTCAGTATAGAGCTGGACCTGGTTCAGCTTCCAGCCGGCCAGCATGTCGATCAGGGCGTAGAGGGTCGCCATCTGCGGCACCTTGTCGCGGCTGATGTCGAGCAGGATCCCGCGCACCGCGAAATCGGGCCAGTCGGCGATGTGCAACGCCGGTAAGGCGCGCCCGGCCTGCTGCAGGATCTGCACAAGCGTGCAGACGCCATAGAACACGCCCGCCGGGGTCGCGGCCACGACGACGATCTGCTCGGGGGTGATCGTCAGCTCATACCCCTGCGCGTGCGCCAGCGAGCCGGGGGCCACGCGCAGCACCGCGCCGATCGCGTCCGCCGGCCCCAGGGCGCTGGCCGCGACATCCCAATCCAGCGCCGCAACCTCGGCGAGAGCCGCCTGCAGGCGCCGGCCGGCCCCCAGCAGGGCCGCCGGCGGCGCCCCTTCCAGGACAATTCGGCGGTTGGGGGCAAGCGCGTAATGCCCGGCCGCCATCGTGAGGGCGCGCGGGTAAGGTAGTAGCACCAGGTCAGCCATACGTCATTCGTTCCTTTCTTCCGCCCAGATGTCCAAATAGGGCCTGTTCCCCGGTTCGCCAGGTGCCCGCGCTAGAGTGCTATTGTAACATACAACCTGGATCTTGCTGGATTTGCACGGCTCGCCGCCCGCTAGGATACCACGATAGTCTGAAGTCATAAACATTAGCAAAAACAGTAAAGAATATGTCATTCTGAGCGTAGCGAAGAATCCGTTGCCCCGCGTACCGGTCGGGGCCAGCCGCCAGCTGGCCCGGCGACCCCCGCCGCCCGACTCCGACACCCGTGCGTAGAGTAATTGCCCCGATCGCCCCATTGAGGTAGCAGGTTCGCGCCCCAGCGGATTCTTCGCTGCGCTCAGAATGACAAATCTTATGTTTTCTGCTAAGAAAAGACACTATTTTAGTATTAGTTACACTCTGCGGGTGACGGATTCCTTCCCCACCCTGGGCAGATATGCTATAGTGTAGCAGGGTAGTTATCACCAGCAGGAAATAGTGGGGGAACGATCTGGGCGGCCGACCCCAAGACCGCCCGGAGAAAGGGATCGTCCATGCATTATAACTCGCTGGATCACTTTCTGACCGTGCATCAACCGGAACTGACCACGCTCATGACGGAGGCGATGCAGGTGGCCGGCGGTTATTATGCGGCGCTGACGCCGGCTGCGCTGCACCAATTAGCGGTCCAGGATGCGGCCAACGCCCAGCGCATGCTCCTGGCCGCCCACCTGGATCGCCAGTCGATCCAGGGGTCCACGCGGCAGCTCACCGCACAGGGCATCCCGATCCCCGACTTGATTCGGGCCGCGCAAGAGATGGAGCTACGGATGCTGGCCTTCGGCGAGCAGCAACTGGCCACGCAGCCCGACCTGCACCTGGAATTGGTGCGCCGCATCCAGCATGTGGGCGCGAGTTATCGCAGCAACGTCACCGCGGTGCAGATCGACGAGACCCTCCGCCGTTTGCAGGACCACAGCCCCCGGCCGCGGCCCGGCGCCGGCTGAGCCCCGGCGGTCCGGAATCTAGGCCAAGGTTGCGGGCGGAGCGGAGTCTGCGGTCCGCGCAAGGGCCGCGCGGACCGCGCTCGCGAAGTGGCTCAAGGCAAACCAGCGGGGGAAGGACTGCACCAGGAGCCCTGGTCCCTCGATCTCGACGAGCCCGCGCCGTAGCGCCTCACCCAGGGCCAGTTGCCCAAACCAGACCTGGTAGAACGCCGCAAGCTCGGCGCGCACCCGCAGATCAATATCGAAGCCGGGCGGCTGGAGGCAGACGGATACCTCGGGCGGCTCAATGACCAGCCAGTAACTGCCGGTGCTCCTGCCATGGAAGTCGAACTGCAAGACGACCCGGGCCGCCTGCACCGCTTCGAAGTTAACCCGCCGCCGCATCCACCACAGCAGCAATACCGGATCCAACTCCTGCGGCTGCGGCTCACCGAAGGCCCAGGCCGCGCCCCAGTTGCCCAGGGCATCGATCACCGCCTGGAGCTGTTGCCCCGCCGGGGTCAGATAATACTCCGTGCCTCGGCCGGCCGCGGCCGCGCAACGCCCGACCACTCCCTCGCGCTCAAGGTGGCGCAGTCGCTGCGCCAGCAACGAGCGCGGAATACCAGGCAGGCCGCGTTCCAGTTCGTTGAAGCGGTGGGTCCCGTACAGCATCTCGCGGATAATCAACAGCGACCAGCGGTCGCCGACGACCTCGGTTGCCTTCGCCACCGGGCAGTACTGCCCATAGCTACGCATCATGCTTCCCCTTCCCCAGAGCAGAAGGCCTGCGGTCCATTTATTGTACTGCTTCGGTCCATTTATTGTACTGGATGCCCAGGGCGCTAGCAAGTATGCTGGATCTAGGAAGCAGACTTTCCGGTGTTCGATAGGCCTAGACAAGGAGCGCACAACATGAATCTGCAAGCGGCTTCCCGGACAAGAGCCGGCGACCGGGCGGCGATCCCCGGGCTGGCCCAATTCGCAGCCGGCATCCAGGGTCAGGTGATCCAGGCCCAGGACACGGCCTACGAGACGGCCCGACGCGTATGGAATGGGATGATCGACCGCTACCCCGCCCTGATCGTCCGCTGCGCCGGCCCAGCCGACGTGCGCCGCGCCGTCGACTTCGCGCGCCGCCGGGATCTGCTCGTCGCCATCCGGGGCGGCGGGCACAACGTGGCCGGCAACGGCACCTGCGACGACGGCATGGTCCTTGACCTCGGGCCAATGAAGACGATCGAGTTGGACCCGGTGCGCCGTACCGTCCGGGCGGAACCCGGCCTCACCTGGGGCGAGATCGACCGGGCGACCCAGGCGGCTGGCCTCGCGCTGCCCGGTGGCATTCAGTCCACGACCGGCATTGCCGGCTTCACGCTCGGCGGCGGCTTCGGCTACTTGTCACGCCTGCATGGCCTGACGTGCGACCATCTGCTGGCCGCCGAGGTGATCACGGCGGACGGCGTGGCGCTAACTGCCAGTGCCAGCGACAACCCCGATCTGTTCTGGGGCCTGCGGGGGGGCGGTGGGAATTTCGGCATCGTCACCGCCTTCACCTACCATCTCGTCCCGCTCGGCCCGGTGCTGGGTGGCATGTTGATACATTCCGCCACCCGGGCCGGAGAGGTGCTCCGTTTCTACCGTGAATTCGCGGCCGCCGCCCCGCCGGCCCTGGCCTCGGTGCTCATCTTCACAACCGCGCCGGTCGCGCCCCATATTCCCGTCCATCTCCACGGCCGGCCCGTGCTGCTGGTCACGCTCTGCTACGCCGGCCCGCCGGACGAGGGCGAGCGCGTCATCCAGCCGTTGCGCGCCTTCGGCCCGCCCGACGCCGACCTGGTAAGTATCCGCCCGTATACCGAGGTGCAGACCCTGCTCGACGCCGCCAACCCGGCTGGACTCCTCAACTACTGGAAAGCCGAGTATATCCAGGGCTACGGCGACGAAGCCATTGAGACCATTCTGCACTACACGGCGCAAGCCCCTTCGCCCAATTCCAAGCTGCTGCTCAATCAGCTCGGCGGGGCCATCAGTCACGTGCCTCCCGACGCTACGGCGTACGCGCATCGCGCCGCACCGTTTATCGCTAACATCAATGCCATGTGGGCCGCGCCGGCCGCGTCCGAGAGCGCCATCGCCTGGGCGCGCGATTTCTGGACGGCCCTGCAGCCGTTCTCAGCCGGCGGAGTGTATGTCAACTTCCTGAGCAACGAGGGGGAGGACCGTGTGCGGGCCGCCTACGAGCCGGGCACTTATGCCCGCCTGGCCACGCTCAAGCAAAAGTACGACCCGACCAACTTCTTCCGGCTCAACCAGAACATTAAGCCCACCGGCTGAAGGCAGGGTCGCCGGCCCCAGGAAGGTACTGCGTAGCGTGAGCGTTCCCACGAAAATGTTTGTTCCCTTAGACCTGCATCGTGCGCCAGCGGCCCCGGCGCCAGCGCCAGAAATTCAGCCCGGCGCGCAGCAGGGTATCGAGCACGTACGCCAGGTAGATGCCGTCCAGGCCCCCGCCGAGCGCCACACCCAGCAGCCAGCCCAGGGGCAGGCGGATGACCCAGACCCCGAGCATGGTCGTGATCATGGGGTAGCGGGTGTCGCCCGCGCCGCGCAGGCCCCCGGCGAGCACCTGGGCCACCGCCATAAAGGGTTGGTTCCAGGCGGCGATAAACAAAGCTTCGCCGCCCATGCGGATCACGGCCGGGTCGTCGCTGAACAGCCGCATCAGCGGCGCCCCGAACAGTCCGAAGCCCAGTCCGATACTGCCCATCAACAGCATGCAGTAGCGGGTCGCCATCCAGGTGCCGTCCTCGGCGTGCTGCACCCGCCCGGCGCCCATCGCGTGCCCCACCAGCGTCGTCGCCGCCATGGCGAAGCCGAAGCCGGGCAGGAAAGCCATCTGGACGATGTTCATGCTGGCCCGCTGGGTGGCGTAAACGGTGGTGCCCAGGCTGATCACGATCAGCCCGTAGAGAGTGAGTCCGAAGCTGAGCATGAATTGCTCGCCCGCCGTGGGCAGGCCGACGTTGAGCATGCGGCGCACCAGGCGCAGGTCCAGCCGCCAGCCCCCCGGCTCCCGCAGGGTCAGCAGCTGCCCGGGCCGCAGGAAGACCCCGACCAGCAGCCCTGTGCCGACCAGCCGGGCCACGGTGGCCGCCCAGGCCGAGCCGGCGACGCCCAGGCCGGCGATCGGCCCGGCGCCGTAGATCAGCACATAGGCCGCGCCGGCGTTGATCACGTTGATCAGCAGGGTGATCACCATCGGCGTGCGGGTATCTCCCGCGCCGCGCAGCACGGCGGAGCCGGTGAACATGGCGACCAGCGGCAGCATGCCGATGCCGCTGATCTGGAGGTAGAGGACGCCGAGCCGGGTAGCCGCCGAGTCCAGGCCCAGGAGGCGCACGGCCGGGTCGGCGAGCAGATAGGGGCCGATGCTGATGACGACACCCACTCCCGCGGCCAGGATGATCGCCTGCTTGAAGACGCGGCGCGCCGCCGCTGGGTCCTGCCGGCCCATCGCGTGCGCGACCAGTACCGTCGCGCCCATCATAATCGCCGAGAGGGCGGTAGTGATCAGCCAGACGAGCTGTTGTGCGCCCCCGACGCCCGCCAGCGCATCGGTGCCCAGGTGGCCCACGAACGCCGTGTCAACAAAGCCGATGAGCGACTGCAGCAGGTTTTCGAGGATGACCGGCCAGGACAGGGCCAGCACCAGGCGCCGCAGGGCCGCCCGTTCGGCGTGCGGGGTCTCCGTCCTCACGCTGGTTCGCGGCGGCGATCGACTTCGGCCGCCACACGGGCGATCAGGGCATCCAGATCGATCGGCGTCGCCGTGACGATCGCGGGCAGATCGGGCAGCGGCGGCGGGGCCGGCAGATCGTCCGCCGTGAGCGCCCGGTAGCGTGCGCGGTACTCCGCTTTCGGGCTCCGTGTATATAACAGGGCATAGCGCCGCGCCGCATCCGCGCGGAACGCCTCGGCCGCCGGCTGCACGCGCCAGCGCTCGTAGGCGATCGCCGCCTGGTCGGCTTCGTCCGGCCAGGTCGCCGCGAGCGTATCGAGCGCGGCCAGCGCGGCGCCCGGCTCCGGGAGCGCGGCGCGACCGCGCACCAGCGCGGTCGCCGCGGCGGGCAGGGCCGCTTCGGCCGCTTCGGCCGCCAGCGCCTGGCGGAGCGCCGACCCATGTACGGCCCAGTAGAGCCCGCGCGCGGCGTCGCCGATGATCTCCCAGGTGAGGCGCCCGGTCCCGATGCCCAGGCGCATCCCCAGCGGGTACGGGCCATCGGGCGTGGGCACCTGATCCGGCAACCGCTGGGGCATGAAGGCGGCCGCGGCGGCCGCGGCTGCGGCATCGGGGAATTGCACGGTCAGGCTATCGCCGGCGAACTTGACGACATCGCCCCCGTAGGCATGGACCGTGCGGATCAGCGGGCTAAAGATCTGGTCCAGCACAGCGCCCAACTGCTTGGCCCCGTCCGGGGCGAGAGCCAGGCGCTGGGTCAGCGCCGTAAACCCGCGCAGATCGGCATACAGGATGGTCGCTCGCCCGGTCTCCTGATACCCGGGGGCCAGCGGCAGGCGGGCACGCACCCAGCGCGGGACATAGGGGGCCAGGAGCCGGGCCGGCGCGGCTAGCGCCACACAGGCGGCGCCACGTGGCGGCGCAGGAGCAAGCCGGCCCCGATCAGCAGCAGCCCGCCCAGGATGAGGACCGGGAGCCCGGGCGCGGGCTGGCCCGTGCTCGGCATCCCGGGGGGCCCGCCGCCGGCCGGGGATGGGGCGCCCCCCTGGATCAGGATCGTGAAGGTGACGACCTGAGCCGGGGGCGTGGTCTTATCGAAGGGCCGGCTGTAGTGCAGCGTCACCGTCGTCTGGCCCGGCGCCAGCGCCTGGAAATTCCAGAGCTCGAAACCGGGCGCCCCGGCGAGCGGGGGCGTCCCGGCGGCGGGCGGGGGCTGGTAGTAGGTATTGTCGATCAGCTGGACATGCGTGCGGTCGGCCGGCGGGTCCAGCTGCCAGCTGTAGCCTGTGCTGGCGTTGGACTCCAGGACGAGGGTGAAGCGGGAGCCGGCGGCGACGACCACGGGCTGGGCCGGGTTGGTCGGGATCGGGGCGGCGGGGGGTGCGGCCAGCGTGGCGAGCGGCGCGATCGCGCCCACGCCGAGCAGCAGGGCGAGCACCCCTCCACGAAGCAGGCGCCCCGGCCTGGTGCGTAAATCGTGCATCTGCGTTCTCCTTGGCTCGTGGTTCCCGGACGGCATCTTTCAGGGCCCCGGGGAGTCGGGCGCCGGCATCAAGCCGATGTCGGTGCGGTATTGCATGCCTTCAAAGGCGACCCGGCCGACGGCCTCGTAGGCCAGGCGGCGGGCGGCGGCCAGGTTGGGCGCCCGGGCCACCAGGGTCAGCACGCGGCCCCCGGCGTTGACGATCCGCGGGCCTTCCAACAAGGCCGCCAGGCGCGACTCGGCGCTCTGACCCAGGCCGCGGGGGACCGGGGTCACCCGCAAGTAGCGGAAAATCCCGCTCGCGGTGATCTGGGGCTTCTCGTCCAGCAGCGGATCGTAGAGCTCGGGCGCCACCGCGGGGCTGGTGCCGGGCAGGGCCCAATTGGCGCCCTCCTGCTGCAGCCGGGTCCCCGCCTGGAAGGCGAGCACCCCGTCCGGCAGGTCGCCCAGCCCGGTGATCGGGCGGCCGGTCAGGCTTTGCGCCGGGTAGCCCTGGGAGGCCAGGACCACCCCGCAGGTCGCCTCAGAGCTCCACCGGATCGTGGCGGCCACTTCGTGCAGGCGCTCCTGGTGCATGGCGACCAAGATGCTGGCCAGGTCGCTCTCCAGGCGGGGCAAGAGGAGCTGCGCCTCCGGGTCGCCCAGCCGGACATTGTACTCCAGCACGCGGGGCCCGCTCGGGGTCATCATCAGCCCGGCGTAGAGGAAGCCCTGGAAGGGGCAGCCCTCGGCCGCCATGCCGGCCACGGTGGGCCAGAGGATCGCCGCGGCGATCTCGGCCCACTGCTCCTCGGCGATCCAGGGCGCCGGGCTGTAGCCGCCCATGCCGCCGGTCATCGGGCCCTGGTCGCCGTCGAGCAGGCGTTTGTAGTCACAGGCCGGGGGCAAGGGGACGACGACTTTCCCGTCGGTGAAGGCCAGGGCGCTCACCTCCCGGCCTTCCAGAAACTCCTCGCAGACGACGGTCTCGCGGCCCTCGCCCTCGCCGAGGATCCCGGCCTGCTCCATCATCAAGAGCGCCTCCCGCGCCTCGGCAAAGGTCCGCGCGACCACCGTGCCTTTGCCGCCCGCCAGCCCATCCACCTTGAGCACCAGCGGAAAGGCCGCCCGCGCCAGGTACGCGCCCAGCTCCTCGGCCGTGTGGGTGACCTGGTAGGCCGGGGCCGGGATGCCGTGGCGGACCATGAAGGCCCGCGCCCAGGATTTGCTCGATTCCAGCCGCGCGGCGGCCTGCGTCGGGCCGATGATCGGTAGCCCGATCTCCCGAAACGTGTCGACAATGCCCAGCGTCAGCGGCAGCTCGGGCCCCACAATGGTGAGATCGATCGCTTGCTCGAAGGCCCATTTGGCCAGCGCCTGCCCCCCCAGCTCGCTATCCGCCGACAGCGCCAGGTTTTCGGCCAGCAAGGAGGTCCCGGGGTTGCCCGGGGCACAATAGATTTTCGTGACCTGCGCACTCCGGGCCAGCGCGAGCACCAGCGCATGCTCGCGCGCCCCACTCCCGATCACCAGCACGCGCATAGGGTTCCTCCGAGCGATCAGCGGTCGGGACGAGTTTTGAGTTTTGAGTTTTGAGTTTTGAGTTGACGGGCGCTGGGTCACCAGCCCCGCGTCTCCCAATCCAAAATCCAAAATCCAAAATCCGGCGGTCCGCACTTGTAACTCAGGACTTGCCACTCAGGACTTCGTTGCAGCGGTCGGGACGAGTTTTGAGTTTTGAGTTTTGAGTTTTGAGTTGACGGGCGCTGGGCCCCCAGCCCCGCGTCTCCCCATC
>DATGEF010000801.1:0-11783 GCA_035310405.1 Chloroflexia bacterium
CACCCCGTTGCCTGCACGATCTATCCGCTCCTGAACCCGCACCGGAGAGGGGCGCGGGGCGAGGTGCGTTCCCGCGCCGCCCTCTAGCCGGCCGCCGCCGGTGCAAAATCCCGCGCATCCCCTGCGCACCGTGTCGGCGGACCGGCCGCGCGGTGCCTGTTCCTGCCTCTGACATAGTTTTGACATAGTCTCCGATCCATGATCACCTTACGCGGATGGCCATCCCGCCCCGACCTTCGAGATCACATTCGAGATCACATCCGAGATCACATTCGAGATCATATTGGATAGGAGCAGACTGTGAAAACCTTTATCGCCAAGATCGACCTCCGCTTGTTGTACCTGCTGCTCGTGCTCGCCGCCTTAGCGGCCGCGGCCGGAGCTCCCGACCCCGGCTTTGGACCACCGTGACCGACCCGGTCGCCTAACGGTTAAACCTGGCGCGGCCGCTTGGTTGGCGGTGCGTTGGCGGCAGGTTGCCGCGCCGGGTTTCCCCCTGCTGGCCGGGGGGCTGCAGTACCCCCTGGGCCGCCGATACGCACCAGAGAGGACTTTATCGTGATCTCAATACTGATCCCGCTCGTGCTGTTGCTGGTCGGACTAGCGCTCGGCGGGAGGCCGGAACACCTCTATACGCTGCGGCTGCGGGGGATCTGGCTCGTGCTGATCGCGTTTGCCGGCCAGTGGCTCCTGGTCCACACCCCCGGTGTCGCGCCGATGCCCGCCATAGGCGCCGCCTTCATCGCCTCCTACGGACTCCTCCTCGGCTTCTTGCTGATTAACCGCCGCCACCCCGGTCTCCGGCTCGCCCTGGCCGGCACCGTGCTGAATCTCGCGGCCATTCTGGCGAATGGGGGGTTTATGCCGATTACGCCGGAAGTGCTAGCCGCGGTGCAACCCGCCCATCCGCCGCTGGCCATTGGCCAGTGGCTGCCCCTCGGCAAAGATATTCTCCTGCCGCGCGCGCAGGCCCACTTATCCGATCTCGGCGACACGATCACCATCCTGGCGCCGATCGGGCCAGCGTTTAGTATTGGGGATCTGGCCGTCGCCACGGGCGTGGGGACGCTGATTCTCTGCGGGATGCAGCCCCGCGCCCTGCGCCGGCGGCGCGCGCCGCGCCCGGCCCGGGCCGCGCCTGGCCCTCTACTGATTGATCACGCACCTATGGAACCCCTGATCGAGAGGAGGGAGAAGAAACCCGATGTCTGTCCAGGCTCTACAAATGCTCCTGCTCGCGGCGCTCACGGACCCCGGCCGCGCCGCGGCCCTCTTACAGGGCAGCCTCACCGCCTATGAGGGATTCGATCTCACCGCCAGCGAGATCGCGAATCTCCAGACCATCCGGGCGGCGACGTTGGCCGATTTCGCGGTGGCCGCGCACCAGCTCTTCTATGGCGAAGACTTGCGTCAGGAAATGGAACGCCCCGCGAGTCCGACCCCGCCCGGTTCCTGGGAACGGGCCAGTGCTTAGGAGCGTTCATCAACGGGGCCGCGATCGTGGCGCGGCGGCGGCCCGGTGCCGGAAAGAACAGGAGCGATAATGGATTCTTCGCCGACGACGCCAGCCGCCCCGCGGTCCGAGCTGGCCGCACGGACCGCGCAGCAGATCATCCTCGCGCAGCTGGGCTTAGCGGCGCTGGCCAGCCCGGATCTGCCGGCCCTGCTGGATGCCGCCGTGATCGCGGTCGCCCAGGGCCTGGCGGTCGACTACGCCGAGGTCCTGGAGCTGCTGCCGGGGGGCGACGCGCTGCTGCTCCGCGCCGGGGTGGGCTGGGCGCCCGGGCTGGTCGGGGTCGCCACCGTGGGCACGGGCCCCGAGTCGCCGGCGGGCTATATCCTGCGTGCGCGGCAGCCCGTGATCGTGACCGACCTGCCCACCGAGACCCGCTTTCGGGGCACCTCTTTGCTCCAGGAGCACGGCATTATCAGCGGCCTGAGTGTGCTGATCCATAGCCGCGACCGGCCCTACGGGGTGCTCAGCGCCCATACCACCCAGCGACGGGATTTCAGTCAGGACGACGTCAGTTTCCTCCAGGCGGTGGCCAATTTGCTGGCCCTGGCCATCGAGCGTGAGCAGGCGGAGACGGCGCGCCGGGCGCAGGAAGTGGCCGAAGCCGCGAACGCGGCCAAGAACGACTTTCTGTCGCGCATGAGCCACGAGCTGCGCACCCCCCTCAACGTGATCCTGGGCTTTGGCCAGATCCTGGAACGGACCGGCCTGACTCCCGACCAGCAGGAGTCCCTCCAGCACATCCTGCGCACGGGCCAGCACCTGCTGGCCCTGATCAACGAGATCCTCGATCTCGCGCGGATCGAGGCCGGCCGGATCTCGATCTCGCCCGAGCCCGTCCCGATCGGGGAGCTCATCCGGGAATGCCTGGATCTCATCCGGCCCATTGCGGCGCAGGCGCGGGTGACCCTGCAGACGGACATCCCGCCGGCCGGCGACGATCATGTCCTGGCGGACTACCAGCGGCTCAAGCAGGTCATGCTGAATCTGCTGGCCAACGCCGTGAAATATAACCACGCGGGCGGGAGCGTGTTCGTCAGCTGTGAGGCCGGCCCGCTGCGCGTGCGCATCCTGGTCGGCGACACGGGTGCCGGCATCGCCCCCGAACAGATGGGCCGCCTGTTTACCCCCTTCGAGCGGCTGGGCGCCGAGCACCACGGCGTCGAAGGGACCGGGCTGGGCCTGGCGCTCGCCAAGGGGTTGGTGGAGGCGATGGGCGGCCAGGTGGGGGCGCGCAGCACGGTGGGGCAGGGGAGCACCTTCTGGGTCGAGCTGGCCCGGGTCGCCGGCCCGGTCCCGCTGCTGGGGCCCGCCGGCCCGGCGCCCACGATCCCGGCGACCGCGTCCAAGCCGGCCCGCACAGTGCTCTATGTCGAGGATAATCTCTCCAATCTGCGGCTGATCGAAGCGATCCTACGCCCTTACCCCACGATCAAGCTCCTGACGGCGATGCAGGGCGCGTTGGGGTTGCAGCTGGCACAGGCCCACCAGCCGGACCTGATCCTCTTAGACGTGCATCTGCCGGATATGACGGGGGCCGAGGTGTTGCAGGCGTTGCGCGCCGGCGCCGAGACGGCGGCGATCCCGGTAGTGGTGATCAGCGCCGACGCGACGGCGGGGCAGATCGCGCGGCTGTTGGCGGCCGGGGCGCAGATCTACCTGACCAAGCCGTTGATCGTCCGCGAGTTCCTGGGCGTGCTGGAGCGGATCTTATATGCCGGCCTCCCCTGATCCGCGATCCGCGGCTGCCAGGCCGGCGGCGGGCTGGGGGTCCGGCGCCGCGCCGGCCGGCGCGCCCAGGAACTGGTCCAGCCGCTGTAACAGTTCCGGCACGACGAACGGCTTGGGCAGGTAGGCGGCCGCCCCGGCCGCCAATAGCCGCGCGATCTGCCCCGCGGTGGCACCGGCGCTGATCACCACCACCGGGATGGCCCGCGTCGCCGGCTCCGCCTGTAACTGCTGCAACACCTCTTCGCCCGTCATGTCCGGCAGATGGAGATCGAGCAAGATCAAGTCGGGGTGGTGCGCCTGCGCCAGTTCGAGCCCCAACCGGCCCTGCTGGCTGGTGATCAGCCGGATCCCCGCCTGGCGCCCCAGTACCTGCTCCACGAGGCGCAAGTTCGACAGGTTATCCTCGATATACAGCACCGTCCCGCCCTGGTCGCCCGTGGCGGGGGCGGGCGCCGCGGGGGCGGGGGCGGGCGCCGCGGGGTCGGCGGCGGGGCGCAGCTCGATCCAGAAAGTGCTGCCGATCCCGAGCGTGCTGGTCACCCCGAGCTGGCCGCCCATCGCTTCCATCAGCCGCCGGGCCAGCACCAGCCCGAGCCCCGTGCCCTCGACGTTGCTCTGGAGGGCGTCCAACCGCTCAAACGGCACAAACAAGCGGCCCAGCGCCTCGGGCGCGATCCCGAGCCCCGTATCGCGCACCGCCAGGCGGATGCCGTCCGGCCGCACCTGCTCCGTCCGGACGGTGACGCAGCCGCCGGCGCGGTTATATTTGATCGCATTCGAGAGCAGGTTCAACACCACTTGCGTGAGCCGCTGCAAATCCGCCTGTACATACGCCTCGGGCGCCACTAACGCCTCGGTCGCCAGGGTGAGGCCGCGCGCCGCGGCCAGCGGCTGCACCAGGGCCAGACAGCTCTGCACGATGTCGGCCAACAGCACCGGCTCCGGGGAGATGGCCAGCCCCCCCGCCTCGATGCGGCTGATCTCCAATACCTCGTTGATCAGCTGCAGCAGGTGCCGCCCGGCGCGCAGGATCTGGTCCAGGCTCTCGTGCTGGTCCGGCGAGGGGCCTTCGAGCTCCAGGATCTGGGCAAAGCCCAGGATGGCGTTGAGGGGCGTGCGGAGCTCATGGCTCATGCGCGACAGGAACTCGCTCTTCGCCGCATTCCCCGCGTCCGCGGCTTCCTGTGCCCGGCGCGCCGCCTCCGCCCGCCGGCGCTCGGTGAGATCACGGCAGCAGACGACGAAGCCCCCCGGCCGGCCGCGCCCGTCCAGCACATGGGTGGCGCTCAGCTCCACCGGGCAGCGGCTGCCATCCCGGCGCAGGACCTGGTACTCGACATTGGCGATGGGCTGGCCATCCCGAACCGCTCGCGCGCGCCGGAACGCGCGCGGGCGGTCCTCCGGGGCCAGCAAGGCAAAGATATTCGTGCCGACCAGGTCGGCGATGCGGGTGGTGCCCAGCAAGGCCGCCGTGCTCTGATTGCAGAAGAGGATCGTGCCGTGCAGATCGGTCAGGGCGATCGCATCCTGCGAGGTGTCGACGATCGTGCGGTAGCGGGCTTCGCTCGAGCGCAGCGCCTCCTCGGCGCGGTAGAGGGCTTCGCTCGCCCACAGCGCTTCCTCGGCGTGGCGGCGCTCGGTGGCCTCGTGCCGCAACGCGTCCAGCGCCTGCTGCTGCCGCTGGACGTAGATCTGGTCCGCTGCCCGGGCGCTGACCCAGGTGAGCGCCCCCAGGATGATGGTGCTCGACACCACCAGCAGCGGTAAGCCCAGGGCGATGAGATAGAAGTGCGCCTGATAGCCCAAGTAGATAAGCCAGCCGAGGGCTACGGGAATGAGGATGACCGCTGGCCCAAGCCGGCGGAGCAGCACCCCGCCCGGGCCCTGGCTGCTCAGCGTCGCCATCAAGGCGCGGTCGGGCCGGGCGAAGAAAGTCCCGATCGCCAGCACCAGAAAGGCGATGGCGGTGGGCGGCGCCATTTGGCTGTCCCGGCCGAGGCTGTAGAGAGACGTGATGTGGTAGAAATAGCCGATCAGGGCCAGCAGGCTGATCAAGCCGGACCCGAGGGCCAGCAGCTGGGCGAGGATCGGGGCGACCCGGTGGTGGGTCCCTTGCAGCACCAATGCTGCACTGAGCAGCAGAAAATTGAAAACGGTGTTCGGGTCCATGCGGCCGGGCGCCACCGTCAACAGCGCGGTGGACGGCTCGCGGAAGAGCCATTGATCGATCCCCAGATCCCAGTGAAACAGGTCCTGGCTCAGGGTCAGCAGCGCGAGCAGGCCGGCGGCCGTCGCGCCGAGCCGGCCGAGGAGCTGCTGGCGGCCGCCGGCCCCGGCGGCCGCCAGCAGTTCCAGCGCGGTGCCGGCCAGCACCAGGGCCAACGCCGTGTTGGCTTTCATGCTCATGGGGCCGAGCAGGACCGCCTTCAGCGAGTCCAGCCCCCACAGCCGGCCGGCGAGCACCAGGAGCCCGATCAGCACAACGGCGATGGCCGCGGCGCGCGAGATCCGGCGGAATTGCACCTCGAGGCCGGCATTGACCAGCCCGCTGCTCCGCTCCACCGGCCCGATGTGCGCCCGCCGGGCCAGGGGGGCGGGACTGGTCATTGAGTGAGCATCCACTCGGTCTGGCCGAGCACCGCCGGGCTATCATCCAGCGTCACCGTCAGGTGCCAGACGCCGAGCAAGCGGCTCATCCAGGTGCCCGCGATCGGCAGCACCCCCCAGACCCACTGCTCCTCGGTCGCCGATCGTGCGGTGAAGGGCACATCCAGCACCTGGTAGATCGCGCCATCCGGGCTGACGAGCGTCAGGTGCGCCGTATGCGCCCCGACCAGCCCGTGCCAGCGCATCCCGATACAGAGTACGTTATCTGTGCTGGTGCTGAACGTCGTGCGCGGCGGCCCGACATGGGACGGGGTCGGGTAGAGCGCTAACCCCGCCAGGCGCGGGTCGGGCGCCGCGGCGGCGGGCAGCGGCGCCCCCCAATTCCAGAGGCCCGCAAGTAAGAGCCCCAGCACGCAGAGCAGCACCCCGCGCCCCCCTGTGCGTACCCGCCGTGTGTCTAGTGTTCTCATCGGTAACTCCTTTGTCCGGTGGAGCGGGCTTCACGACCCGCGTTTATGGGCCCCTGGGGGGCTGGTCGAACTACCAGCTGCCATCGATCGCGTAGAGGACGCCCCCGGTGGTCAGATAGAAAGCGTTATGGAGCACGTCATACGTCAGGTCGCTCACCGCGGTTCCGCTGCCCAGGTCCAGCCGCCCGCCCAGCGTGCCATCCGCCGCCTGGAGCTTGTAGACCGCCCCATCGCGGCCGCCCACGTAGAGCGTGCCCCGGCCGGCTGCCGCCAGCGATAGCGGCGTGCCCCCGCCCGGGATGCCGGCGTAACCCGGGCCCCCCTGGTAGGGTTTCGTCCAGGTAGTATTCAGCGGCAGGGTTCCGCTCGCCCCCGCATCACTGAAGGCATAGAGCCGGTCCCCGGCGCTGGCATAGACGGCCGAGCCGTCGACCCAGGCCAGGCCGCGCCAGGCGCCGACGCCACTTGGCGCCTTGAACGCCGCGCGCACCCCCCCGTCCACGGTACGGAGCGCGTTCAGGGTATAGGTTGGACTCCCGCCCGGGGGGGCCACGGTGCCGACGTAGAGCGTATGACCGTCCGCGCTGAGGTTGGGGATGCTGCTGACCACGCTCCCCAGGCCCTTATTGGCCCAGCGCAGGCTGCCGTCGGTCGTATTCACGGCCCAGACGCCCTGCCCCCCGCCCCCGGTGACCGCGGCGCTCCCGAAGTAGATCGTCTGGTTGCTCCAGTCGACGACGGGCGCGGTCGGCACCAGGCCCAGCCCGCCGCCGAAGCTCCAGACGGGGGCACCGGTGCGCGCGTCGAGGGCGACCAGCTGGTTGTCGAGCGCCAGGCTGTCGGTGTAGGTGCCGGCGAAGACCAGGTCATGCAGCGTCCCGCCGACATTCACGGCGGGCTCATACGCGACGCCGGCCACGACACTCCCGGCGATCTGCCCCTGGGCGAGTGGCCAGAAGGACGTGCCGTCGGCGGCGCGCAGGGCGCTGACCCAGCCGTCCTGGCTGGTGACGAAGACGACGTTGGTGCCCGCCACGTCGACGATCGGCGCCCGGTCCTGGACGGCCCCATGCAGGGCGACGTTCCAGAGGGCCTTCCCATCGCCGCGGTAGGCTTGCTTGATGCCGGCGTTGCCGCCAATGAAGATCTGGGCCTGGTTGCCATGGGTGGCGTCAAAGTAGAGGCCGGGGGCGCTGAGGGCCGCGCTCACCGGGCCCGGGACGTTGGGCGTGGCGGTCCAGAGGATCGGACTGCTGGGCCGGTAGCTTGACCCGGCCGCCGGCAGCTGGCCGGCCCGGGCCGCTCCGGCCGGCCAGCTGCCGGCGGCGAAGGCCAGCAGCGCGAGCAGGCTGGCCTGTCCGGCGAGGCCAAGGTGGTGATTCATGGATTTGCTCCCTACTCCCTGATTGATCGGCGTGATGTTCGTCCAGGTGCCCACTGGGGCATTTGACGACATCTACGCCGATCATATCCGGGAGGGGGAGGGCGGCACTAGGGGCGGTTGGCCCGCGGGCGGGGGGTCATCTGTCCCCCGCCGGCCCGCTATCCTGGGGCCAGCGCGGCATCCAGGACTTGCCAGAACTCGGCGATCATGATCGGCTTGGTCAGATAGGCGCGCGCCCCGGCGGCCAGCAGGCGCTGGATGCGCTGGGGCGTGGCATCGGCGCTGAGCACCACCACGGGGATCGACGCGGTGCGGGCATCCGCCTGCAGGCGCGCGAGCACCTCTTCCCCGCTGAGATCCGGCAGGTGCAGGTCGAGCAGGATCAGATCCGGCTGGTGTTCGCGGGCGAGGTCCAGCCCGAGTGTGCCCTGCATCGCCGGCAGCAGCCGCAAGGTGGGCCGCTGCTGTAACAGCCGCTCAATCAGCCGTAAGTTCGACAGGTTATCCTCGATGTACAACAGCGTGGCGCCGCCGTCCGCCGGGACGGCCTCCGCGGCCGGCGCCGCTGGTCGCGGTGGCTGTCCCGCCGGGTCCGCGACCCGGGGCAAATCGATCCAGAAGGCACTGCCCACGCCGGGCGTGCTGTCCACCTCGATGCGGCTGCCCTGGGCTTCCATCAGCCGCTGCGAGAGGGCCAGCCCCAGGCCGGTGCCCTCGACCCCGGTCTGCGGGGCCGCCAGCCGCTCGAAGGGCGTGAACAGGCGCGCCAGGTGCTCCGCGGGCATGCCGGAGCCGGTATCCCGCACCATGATGCGCACCCGGTCGGGCAGGATCTCGCTGGCGCTCACCGTGACCGCCCCGCCCTCGCGGTTATATTTGATGGCGTTGCTCAACAGGTTCAAGAGCACCTGTATGAGGCGTTGCTGATCGGCCCAGACATGATAGTCCGCCGGCGGCCAGGCCTCCACCTGGAGCTGAACCTGGCGGGGGGCGGCCAGGGGGCGGATCAAATCGAGGCTCTCCGCCAGCACCGCGGCGAGGGGCACCGGCTCCGGGGAGAGCGAGAGGTGCCCGGTTTCGATGCGCGAGATATCGAGGACTTCGTTAATCAGCTGCAGCAGGTGGCGCCCGGCGCGCATGATGTAGGTAATACTCTCCTCCTGGGCGGGGGTGGGCGTTTCCTGTTCCAGGAGTTGTCCAAAGCCCAGGATCGCGCTGAGCGGGGTGCGCAGCTCGTGGCTCATGCGCGACAGAAATTCGCTCTTGGCCTGGTTGGCCGCTTCGGCCACCGCCTGGGAGCGCCGCGCCTGCTCCATCTGCCGGCGCTCGGTAATGTCGGCGAAGGAGACCACGACGGCCTCCGGCTGCATCTGCCCCGGCGAGCGGAGCGGGTGGGCTGTCGCCGAGACCCAGGTCAGGGGCCCCGCGGGCGCCGGCAGCCCCATCAGCACCGGCGCTTGCGCCTGGCCGGTCTGCAGCGCCACCAGGGCCGGGAAGGTCTCCCACGGGAAGGGCGTGCCATCCTCATGGATGGCCGCCCAGCGCGGATCGTCCAGGGCGCGGCCCAGCAGGTCCCTGGCCGGCAGCCCCAGGATGCGCTCGGCACTGGCATTGCACGTTTGGATCACGCCCTGGGCATCCAGCAGCAGGATGCCCTCGTCGAGCGCGGCGATCACCGAGCGATAGCGCTCCTCGCTGGCCTGCAACGCCGCTTCGGTCCGCACCTGGGCGGTAATATCCTCGGCCACCACCAGCACGGCGGGCCGCCCGGCGAACGGCAGGGTATGGGAGGCAATCTGCACCTCCAGGAGCTGCCCATCCTGCCGCCGGTGCTGCCAGCGGCTCCCCGTTTGCAGATCGGACCGCGGGGCCGCGATCTCGGCCAGCAGGCGGGCCGCCGAGGCCGGGGGGCGAATATCGGTGATGCGTAGCGTCAGGAACTCGGCCCGCGGGTAGCCATATTGCGCGATGGCGGCCTCATTGACCTCCAGGAACTGGAGCGTATCGCAGGCATACACCCACATCGGCAACGGGCTGCTGGCAAACAGCAGGCGAAAGCTGGCTTCGCGCTCCTGGAGCGCGCGGGCGGCCGCATCCCGCGCGTGCCGGGCGCGGCGCAGCAGCAGGGACGTCAGCCCCAGCAAGCCAACGGCGAACAGCGCCAGCAGGCCGAGCACGCTTAGGCTGGCATGCTGACCCGTTTCGCTGGCCGCGCCCAACCGATCCAGGCGCGCATTCTCGGCCTGCTGCATCGCGGCGACCGTCGTGACGATAATGTCCATGTCGGCATCGACATGGTTGGCGGCGACCGCCTGTTGCGCCGCGGCGAAGCCCTGGGTGCGGCGCAGGGTAATCGTCGCGGCCAGATCCTGGAGCTCGTCGTCGGTAGCGGTCCGCAAGCGGCCGAGGCGGGCCGTCTGGTCCGGGTCGGCGGCGGTCAGGAGTTGCAGCTGATCCAACGTCGCCTGGAGCGCCTGGACGCCGGAGGTGTAAGGCGCCAGGTAGGTGTCGTCGCCGGTGATCAGATAGCCGCGCTGGCCGGTTTCGGCGTTCTCGACGGCCACCAGGCTCGCGTCGAGCGCGAGCAGGAGGGTTTCGTCCTGGCTGGCGCGGCTGTTCGCGAGGGCGCTGGCGTAGGCGAGCGCGCCGGCGAGCACCAGCAGCAGGATGGCCGTCAGGGCGCCCACCAGGGCGAGGCGGGGGAACCGGGTTTGCGGCATGCAAGCACCTCAATAGAGCGATTAGGGACGGCCCTCGGCTGGCGGGAGCAGCTCGTCGAGGATGGCCAGCAAATGGGGCACGTCGAACGGTTTCGTCACGTAGTAGCGGGCCCCGGCCGCCTGCAGCCGGGCTACCTGCCCGGGCAGTGCATCGGCGCTGAGCACCACGACCGGGATCGCCGCCGTCGCCGGGTCGGCCCGCAGGCGCCGCAAGACCTCCAGGCCGGCCAGGTCGGGTAGATCCTGGTCCAGCAACACCAGAGCGGGGTGCTGCTCGCGCGCCAGGTCCAACCCCAGCTGCCCTTGCATGGCCGCCAGCAGCTTCAGGTGCGGCCGCTGCTCCAGGATGCGCTCCACCAGCTTGAGGTTCGAGAGATTGTCCTCGATATAGAGCACCGTGCCGGCCGGCCCCGCCCCATCCGCCGCCGGCGCGGCGACCACCTGCGGGGGGGCGGCGGGCGCCGGGGGGCCGGGGGGACAGGGCAGCACGACCCAAAAATAACTGCCGGTGCCTGGGGTGCTCTCGGCGCCCATGGTGCCGTTCATGGCCTCGGCGAGCCGGCGCGAGAGGGCCAGGCCGAGCCCGCTGCCCTCCACCGCGCTTTGCTCGGCCCCCAGCCGGTCAAAGGGCGTAAAGAGCCGCGCCTGCTGGGCCACGCTCAGCCCCGGGCCCGTGTCGCGCACCCCGATCCGCAGCTGGCCGGGCCCCTGCACAGCACACGACAGCGTTACCATGCCGCCTTCGCGATTATATTTGATAGCGTTGGCCAGCAGGTTGAGCACCACCTGCTTGAGGCGCTGTTCGTCGGCCAGCACGTAGCTTGCGCCGGCCGGGCAGGCGATCTCCAGGCGGATGCCGCGGGCCGCCGCCAGCGGCCGCACGAGATCCAGCGTTTCCGGCAGCAGATCGGCGAGGCGCACCGACTCGGGGGCCAGGGTCAGCTGGCCGGACTCGATGCGGGTAATGTCCAGCACCTCGTTGATCAGCTGCAGCAGGTGGCGGCCGCCGCGCATGATGTAGGCGAGGCTCTCGTCTTGCTCGGGGGTCGTGGTGCCCAGCTCCAGGATCTGGGTAAAGCCGAGGATCGCGTTGAGCGGCGTGCGCAGCTCGTGGCTCATGCGCGAGAGGAACTCGCTCTTGGCCGCGTTGGCGCGCTCGGCCTCGAGGCGGCGGAAGCGATCGGTGACGTCCTGGCAGGTCCCGATCAGCCCGATCAGGGCGCCGTCCGCGTCGTACGCGCGATCGCCCTGGCAGTGCAGGAGCCGCGTGCCGTCCGGCCCGGTCACCGAGTAGTCGATGCTCACCGGGCTGCCCTCCCGCCAGAGCGCCTCCATCGCCACGGAGACGCGGGCATGGT